>JAISWS010000131.1 GCA_031270725.1 Syntrophomonadaceae bacterium
AACGAATTACAGAAATCTTCAATATTCTGGTTTATTGTAAACCGTTGCCGTCTGGACGCGCGTTTTTTCCCGCGGGACTTTTTGCGGTATCTGGCCTTGGCCGGCAATATTAATATACCGTTCTATGTGTCTGAACGTGAAAGCGGCGATGATATGCCCGTATACATCGGCTTCCATTCTCAGGAAAAAATCGATTTCAAACAAACTCTCAACTGGTCAGCCGATATCAATTCAGCTATCGCTTCCGCTTGTCTGACAGCTGTCCCCGGCAGGATTTTTACAGGCCGCATAGCTCCTGATAATATCCTTCATTTCCATCCAGTAAGCGGAAACCGTAAAATACAAAAAATCGTTTTAAATCCTGACATGGTAAAAAACCTTGAAGAAATAAATCTGTTAACTCTGCAAAAACTTTTGCGTCGGCTTGACGAAAAAAGACTGTGGCTTTTATTCCGTCAATATACCTCTTTCCTCCAACCTGATTACTTTAATAATCCTTACGGGATTCACGGTATAAGCCATACTAAAAGGGTTTTGTTTTTATGTCTGATTCTGTCTTTTCTTTTGAAAATAGACGAAGAAGAACTCAACTGTCTTTGCCTTTGCTCTGTCTACCACGACATCGGCCGCGTAAATGACAACTGGGACCAGACACACGGCAACAACAGTGTTAAGAAGGGCATATCCTTAGGCTTGTTCGATAACCTCAGCGGAAAAACTACCGGCCTCATCAGCTATATAATCGAAAATCACTGTATTGACGACAAATATTTGGAAAAAAAGGCTTCGGAATATAATTTGGAGAATCCTCAAAGAGCTTTGCAATTACTGAAAATATTCAAAGACGCGGACGGTTTAGACCGGATCAGAATATCCGACTTAGACCTGAGGCGCTTGCGCCATAAACAAGCCGCAGATTTGATTTTGGTCGCCCGTCAGCTTTACAATCACCAACAATTTGACAGCCGCCTTTGAATTACCTTTGAAAATACAGCTCCCCTTCCCGCCCGATTCTTTTTTGTTCCAGCATACGCTCCAGATGCAGTTTTACGCCCCATTTTTCAAAATAAACCATATAGATGTCCATTTTGACATCAGAACCATAATAAAGGTGTTTTACGGCTAATTGTTTCAAAGTCTGCGGTTCCCGCAAGGCGTTATAAATCTTTTCTTCCTTCATAAAAATTATATTCATATAATCCTGAAATCTTTGCTGGATATTTTCTGTGAAAATACCTTTATGACTGGTTACCACCATGGTAGCCTGTAGATCCTTGCAACGCTGGATTGAATTTATGAAATCGTCTATATTGCTGCACCCATGAGCGTACCAAGGGCCGAATTTTGATAATTCAATATCGCCGGTGAACAAAAAACCGGTTTCTTCCTGAAAAAAAGCGCAGTGCCCGGGAGTGTGCCCCGGCGTATGTATGACTTTCAGTCTAACATGACCAAAGTCTAAAATTTCTCCGTCACGCAATTTTCTATGCACCGGCGTTGGCTGTAAATCAAGGGAATCAATGAATTTTTGCCCTAATTCCACCCCTTCCGGATCAATAAAACCGTAATATTTAAAAAACATTCGCATGTCCACCATCGGTGGCGCGTCCAAATGATGAACCCACACCTGCGCCTTGTCAAATAAAAGGTTGTTCAAAATATGGTCTTCATGAAAATGAGAATTGAGGATCACATCAACTCCGGACGCGGATATTTCTAAAGCCTGCTGGCGCCCGCAGCTGGTGTCTATAATTACCCGCGCGTCATCATCAATAAACAAACAGTGGCAATAAGGAAAACGGGCCTTATCAGGCGCTTCGACAAAATACACTCTATCTCTCAGCAATTTCATTACCAGTTCCTCTTTATAAACAATACTTCCGTTATTTACTCCACCGTAACACTTTTGGCTAAATTTCTAGGTTTATCCACATCAGTGCCTCTGAAAACCGCCATATAATAAGCGAATAATTGTAGCGGCACCACCGAAACCAATGGCGTCAAAACAGGATTCATGCGGGGCAGCAAAACCTGTTCGTCACACTCGTTGCAAGCGTCTTTGAGGTTTTCTTTGCAAACCGCCACCACCACCGCTCCCCGGGCTTTTACTTCCTTGACGTTGGACATGGTTTTATCCACCAATTTATCCTGGGTGATTAAAACCAAAACCGGAACCCCTTTTGTGATCAGCGCCAAAGGCCCGTGTTTAAGCTCGCCGGCCGCGTAAGCCTCGGCATGGATATAAGAAATCTCTTTAAGTTTTAAGGCGCCCTCTAAAGCCACGGCAAAATCCAGCCCGCGCCCCAAAAAAAACGTACTTTCCACTTCTTTATATTTCCTGGCGACGCTTTTTATATGTTCGTTTTCTTTCAACACCATCTCTATAGAAGCGTCCATATAGAATAAATCCCCCACGATACCTTTCAGCTTTAACGGATCGTATGAACGGCGCAAATCCGCCATATAAACAGCCAGCAAATACATAACGGTCAGCTGCGTTAAATAGGCTTTTGTAGACGCTACCGCAATTTCCGGCCCCGCATTAGTATAAATGACTTTATCGGCTTCTCTGGCTACCGTGCTTCCGACCACATTAGTAATGGCCAAAACTTTTATTCCCCGCTGCTTAGCTTCTTTCAGAGCGCTCACGGTATCGGCGGTTTCCCCTGACTGGCTGATAACAATCATAAAATCGTCCGGCCGCCAGAGGATTTTGCGATAGCGAAACTCAGACGCAACATCAGTTTCAACCGGTATTTCAGCCAGCTTTTCAATCGCCACGCGCCCTACAACTCCGGCGTGATATGCGGTGCCGCAGGCTACGATATATATTTTGCCGGCTTTTTTAAAAATCTCATCAAAGCCAAGCTCTGAAAAATCCACTTTGCCGTTGTTAATTCTTCCGCTCAAAGTTTTGCGGATAGCCTCCGGCTGTTCAAATATCTCCTTCAGCATAAAATGATCAAAACCGCCCTTTTCCGCCGCGACCGGATCCCAGGTAACATTAAATATTTCCTTTTCCACCGGCTTGCCTCCGAAATCGGTAATTACGGCCGAATCTTTGCTTAAAACGGCAAACTCATTATCTTCCAAAATATATACTTTATTGGTGCGTCCCAAAATCGCGGGAATATCTGAAGCTATATAGTTTTCCCGTTCACCCAGCCCTACAATTAAAGGGCTGTCCTTCTTAGCCGCTATTATCTTATCAGGTTCACCGGCGCAGAGGATCGCTAAAGCAAAGGAGCCTTCCAGAAAAGGCAGCGCTTTTCTCACTGCTGCTTCTATGGAATCAGTATAATATTTTTCAACCAAATGGGAGATAACTTCCGTATCGGTTTCTGATAAAAAAATGTGCCCCTCAGCTTGAAGCCCCTTGCGTAAAGCCGCGTGATTTTCTATTATGCCATTGTGTACCAGGGCAATTTTTCCAGAACAATCAGTGTGAGGATGCGCGTTGCAGTCATTGGGAAGCCCGTGCGTTGCCCAACGGGTATGTCCGATAGCGATATTAGCGTACAATTCCTCACTCAAAGTATCACACAGTTTCTGCAATCTGCCTTCTTTTTTGTTTATAATCACAGAATCGTCCTTAATTATGGCGATTCCAGCCGAATCATAACCTCTGTATTCTAATTTTGATAACCCTTCAATAACCTGAGGTATTGAATTAACAGATCCTATACAGCCCATTATTCCGCACATAACGGCGCCTCCTTCATTGCCTTATTCCTGTGCCTGATACGTTACTTCCGAGGCGTCTTCATTTTGAGCCGCTTCCAAAGCGTTTTTTATATTCTCGATAATCTCTTCCAGCAGCATTTGATTTTCACCCTGAGCCATCAGCCGTATCAAAGGTTCGGTACCTGAAGTCCTTACTACCAGTTTGCCCCATTCCCCCAGCTTCATCTCCGCTTCCTTTAAAACCGCCCGCAAACGCTCATGTTCTAAAATATCAGATTTGCTTCCTGTTTTTACATTCACCAGCAGCTGCGGTTTTTTTTCCATTTCTCCGGCCAGTGCGGAAATCTTCATCTTGTTTCTCCGCAATACTTCCGCGGTTTTAATAGATGTCAGCACCCCGTCTCCTGTAGTCGCGTAATCGCCGAAAATAATATGCCCCGATTGTTCGCCCCCCAATTTTGCTTCTGTTTCCTGCATTTTTTCCAGCACATACCTGTCCCCCACCGCGCAGTTTACTACCTGTATCCCTTCCCGTCTCAAAGCTATATCCAGGCCGATATTACTCATAACAGTAGCCACGACTGTCGCCGGGGTTAATATTCCCCTTCTGTGCATATCCAAAGCGCAGATGAGCATAATTATATCGCCGTCCAGTTCGTTGCCCAGTTCGTCAACAACGATGCACCGGTCAGCGTCTCCGTCAAAAGCTATGCCTAAATCAGCTTTATTGCTGAGTACCGCTCGTCTCAAACCTTCAGTATTAGTCGAACCGCATCGGTGATTAATGTTTATACCGTTGGGGCTGCCGTTGATAACTATAACCTTGGCTCCCAGTTGTTTCCAAACAGCCGGCGCCGCCTGATAAGCTGCTCCGTTGCCGCAATCCAGCACCACACAAAAATCAACGAGGTCTTTTTCTCCTTCATAACAATTAAGCAAATAAGCGACGTAATTATTATAAGCTTCATATACTTCGTAAACCCGCCCTACTTCATCGCCTTTAGCGCGGGGTAAACCGCCGGCTCCCGTCAGAACCGCTTTTTCAATGCCGTTTTCCAAGTCATCCGGCAATTTATAACCGTTGGGGCCAAAAAACTTTATGCCATTGTCCTGAACCGGGTTATGTGAAGCTGATATTACCACTCCGCAGGAAGCGTTATACAGCTTAGTTAAATAAGCTACCGCCGGTGTAGGTATAACGCCCACCGTCAGTACGTCGGCGCCTGATGCGCATATACCGGCGGTCAAAGCCGCTTCCAGCATATCTCCAGAAATACGTGTATCCTTGCCTACTAAAATTCTCGGCCGTTCATCTTCCGCTTCTTTCGCTAATATATAGCTGCCGGCCCTGCCCAGGTCAAACGCCAGCTCAGGTGTCAATACCGTATTGGCAGCCCCTCTGACCCCGTCGGTTCCGAAGAGTTTTCCCATGGCGCCAAACCTCCTGTATCATATAATACATAAAAATCATATTATGGTTTCACTTCCGTCAAAATTTGTTCCAGCTCCATAATTACTCTAACCTTGTCCGGATAGCTTTTCAAGTCATTAGGCACGTCTAACTCTATTTCCTGATCGTAAAACGCGCTGTTCCCCTCATTATTTTCTGCCAAAGCGCTCACGTCGACAGGTTTAAGGTCAATAAACTGGCCGAAACTGTCAATTACATTTTTCGGCCCCAGGATAGTAACGGTTTGAGGCTGAGTACTCCATTGTTTGATATTATAGCCGTAAACTGAAATTTTCCCAGGCTCAAAACGAACCGTAGCTTCTCTGGTTTCCAGTAAAGGGCCGGCCGACACAAAAATCTCTATTTGTTCGGGAATTATTTTAAGGCCGGACGAAACAGTGTCCCCTGATGAATTTTCCGCCTGAAGTTTAACGGTGCGCCAGCCTGGTTCTCCGCCCGCAATATTCCTGATTGGCGCCGTAACTTTACTGATTTGGGCTATAGTTTCCGCATTTCCCTGTAATAAGCATTTATCGGGAACAGCCAGATAACCGTATATTTGAACGCCGGAGGTCTCCGTCTCCGTTATTTCCACGGCAATCGGGTATTCGTTCTTTTGCATACTGAGCACCTCGACGGTAACTTTATCCGGAAGCACTTTGGCTAGCAGAGTCCCTTTAGGCGGATCCATCATAACCGGCAAATCATACTGTCCTGGCGGCAGCCCGTTTACGTCCACGTAGGCGTTCCAGAGTTCTTTTTCCGTTTCGCTTATATTTCTCCCCCACGCCCGCGCGGATACCGATTTCGGTCCGATATACTCCATATCCGCCGACACGTTATAATATTTCAATTCGATACTGCTCATGGCCAGAGGCATATTAAAGCTGTTTTCAAAACTTATATACAGCCACAGCAGCAAAGCCAGCGCCGCTGATAAACCTTTCAGCGCCAGCCGTTTTTTTTGTGTCTCCCCATTGTTTTTCCTGATAATTTTTTTGTTTAGTTTATCTGCCAGAACCGCCGGCGGCTCCAATCCCCGAAGCAAAAAATCTTTTAATTCCGTCTCGCTTAAATTTCTGTATATTTGCCCTTCGGAAGCTAAAGACACCGCGCCGGTTTCTTCTGACGCCACGATCGCTAAAGCGTCAGAAACTTCAGTAATGCCCAGAGCCGCCCGATGGCGCGTTCCCATATCTTTGCTGACTGAAGAGTCATTTGCCAAAGGCAGAAAGCAGGACGCTTTGTGAATCCTGTCGCCGGCGATAACCACCGCCCCGTCATGAAGGGGGGTATTGGGCTCAAAAATATTGATTAACAATTCCGCCGACACTGAAGAATTTATTTCCACTCCGTCTTCCGTATACTCGCTTATTCCGGTTGATCTGACCAGAACTATCAGAGCGCCTACTTTTCTTTCCGATAATTTTCGCACCGCTTCCGTTATTTCGTTCAGTACGGATTCTAAACTGGCCTTGTTGCTTTTATTCCTGTTCAGCAAAGTTCCGCGCCCCAGCTGTTCCAGCAGCCGCCTTAGCTCCGGCTGAAAAACAATCGGCAGCGCCACAACAAATCCTATCCATATTTTGTCTATCAGCCATTTTATAACCGATAATTGCAGATAACTTATAACAACTGAAAAAGCCCCGAAAACAGCCAGCCCTTTCAGCAGCTGCTCGGCTCTTGTCCCTTGCAGCCATCCCAGAATACGGTAGAACAAAAAAGCCACCAGAACTATTTCTATTAAACCCAGCACCACATGCCAGGGGCTGGCAAAAAAACCGGACCATAAAGCGCTGTTCAAGATTACCTCCCCCGCGAAAACTATTGTTGTCAGCCTTAAACGGCTTCAAAATCGCTTTAACTAAATAATACTGATTCAGTCAGCTTTTATTTTAAATAAATCCCCTTATAATGCCCGCGCTATACTGGATGATCCGCGTAACCGACATAATGCATCACTGCCAGCACTCCCTGTTCAACAGTAATAACAGCCTTTTCAGCAGTTATTAAATTAGATATGGCGTAAGGGGTTTCTTTAAAAAGCGCGGCCTTTTCCAGCGGATACTCGAACCCGGTTTCCGATACTCCGTCAGCTTTATCAGTCAGCGCCAGCACCGAAACCAGGTCTCCTGTCCGGCCGTGAAGCTCCAAACTATTGTTAATTACGTATAAAATCATGTCTTTAGTATAATGCATCACGTTGAAACCATTATTGACTATTTTTATAGACCCGTAAATATTAGCCATGGAATGATCGAGACGCTTGCCCAGACTTCCCAGCACAATTATATCTTTAATACCTGCTTCTTCCGCCTCCGACAATGATAACTGAGTATCGCTGGAATTTTTACGGCGCGGGTATTTTTTTACGGGAACATTCAGTTTTGCGTAATAGCTTTCAACGTCAGGATAAATGGAATCCATATCCCCTACTATGCAGTGCGGTTTTAAGTTCAGCTTATAGGCATAATTAGCCCCGCCGTCAGCGCAGATAATCAGGTCGTCTTTCTCTATTATCCGCGCATAACTGTCCATATCCTTTTCATATTCGCCGTTGGCGAAAATTATACATTTCAAAAACAGCCCCCCGTTTCTTTTTACCCCTGCACTAATACCTTCCGGTACGTCCGTAAAGAACTGAAACATGTCAATATTTATACTGTGCGCTTTTTCTTATTTTATCATATCAAATTTTATCATATCAAACCGGCAAACCCACTGCCCCCGCTGCTGAACCATTTTTTCCTCGCCAGCGGCTTATAGGCGGCAGAACTCCGTAACATTGACATTATCCGCACCGGGAAAATGAGCCGTTTCCTAAACGGCTTTTATTACGTGGCCTCGCCGTATCTCTGCCATTTATTTCAAATCAATCTTCTTAGTGGCTATTTTATCGCAAAAAACGCTGTCATGTTCTATAAATAAGATAGTAGGCTTATATATCAGCAGCAAATTTTCAATTTGCGTACGGGATATAACATCCACGAAATTAAGAGGTTCATCCCATATCAGTAAATGCGCTTTCTCGCAAAGGCTTTTGGCGATGAGTACCTTTTTCTTTTGTCCGGCGCTGAAATCCCTGAGGTTTTTTTTAAATTGGAGCCTTGAAAAATCAAACTTCCGCAGTATTGTCTTAAATAAAGTCCCGTCCAACCCATGCCGTGCCGCGTATTCGGAAAGGTTCCCGCTTAAAAAGGAGGTGTCCTGCGGGATGCGGGAAATGACCATGCGGCTTCCTGTCCGAACCGTACCCGTGTGGGTAATATCCTCGCCGCAAATCAGCCTGGCGACGCTGGATTTTCCGGAGCCGTTCTTGCCGCCAAGCGCTACGCGATCCCCTTGCTCAATGGTAAAACTGACATTTTTGCAAGCAGCTTTATCCCCGTAAAATATCGAAACGTCCTCCAAAGTTACCAAGCGCTTTGTATGGTAAGCCAGCTGAGTTATTTTTAAACAGTCAGAATTTTCTGTATTTTTTAATAATCCGGATTTTTCTTCTATAGCCTTTTGCCGCCGTAATTCGGCGTTTTTCGATTTCTTCATCATTTTAGAGGCTTTATGGCCTATATATCCTTTATCCGGTTTTGAGCCCGAATTTCTCGTACCGTACTTTGTCGCTTCAACTCTGTCCGCCCAACCGGAAGTGCGCCTGGATGATTCGGAAAGACGGCTGATTTCTTTTTTTAATTTCTCATTTTCGGCCAGTTCAAAACTGTCCCACTTCTCTTTATCGGCAAACCAGGAGGAAAAATTGCCTTTCCGGATTTCGATATTCGTCTTATTAATCGACAGCACATGGTCAATGCAGGCGTCCAGAAAAGCCCGGTCATGAGATACTAAAATAAAGCCTTTCTTTGTGTTCAGATACTTGCTGACCACTTCCCTGCCTTGCGCGTCAAGGTGGTCGGTAGGTTCGTCAATGAGCAAAAAGCCGTTTTCTTTCAGAAAAAGCACGGCCAGCATAATTTTTGTTCTTTCTCCGTCCGACAGCGTATAAAATGGACGCCAAAGCGTGTCTTCCCCAACTTGCAACAAGGATAATTCCCGCATAAGTTCCCAGTCCTGGCAGGCGGGATGTATATTCCCGATAATTTCACGGGTATTCATGTTTTTTTGAGACGCTTCATAAGGAAAATATTCAAAACTGACATTGGCGCTGATAGCCCCTCCGTACTCGTATTTGCCGAGCAGCAAGTTTAAAAAAGTAGTTTTTCCCCGCCCGTTTCTGCCGATGAAACCGAGTTTCCAGTCTGTGTCTATCCGGAAACTGACGTTTTCAAAAATATTATCGCCGCCGTCATAAGCGAAAGTTAATCTGGAAACGCTGATTTGCGACATAATTTTGCCCTCCCGGTCTGTAAATAATCGGGTAGGAGGCCACCCATTAGTTGAGTGGCCGACCTCCCACACCACCGTGCGTACCGTTCGGTACACGGCGGTTCCCTAGTTTACACGGACTTTCAGATAGTAGTCAGTCAT
>JAISWS010000181.1 GCA_031270725.1 Syntrophomonadaceae bacterium
GTTGAATATGTACACCGTCAGTTATCATAAGCCCCCTGGCAGAAACATAATAAAATTCTGTGCTGACGCGGGCTACCGTGGTACTTCCGTGCTTGATATCGATAAAATATTTGGCTTGAGCGTTGACATTTCTGAGAAAACCAAGCCGCACGAATGGGAAAAACTTTCTTGGCGCTGGATAGTAGAGAGTACGTTTAGTTGGCTTAACAACTACCGCCACCTGAACAAAGATTACGATATTTCCAGCGCGTCCGCCGAATTAAGTGGTAACAAGCTACCAGCAACATTACTATAAAAAAATAGTATTTTTTCGCGTCATAACTAAAATAATTTTTTGAGCCTTACAATTTGGTTTGAATCCGCAAAACCGCATAAATACTGGACTTATACGGGTTTGCTCTTTGCTTTTTCCCGGGCGGCAACGCGTTGTTTTGCGGCGCGTGGCGCCCAAATGGTACCCGAACTCCGTAAAGAGATATAAGAGGTAGGGGGAAGATATAAACGCTTGCGTGATTCATATGTCCATTATCGTGTAAAAAACGTGTATGCAAAATAAAAACCGCCTAATATAGGCGGTTATAAACTTCATGGTCGGAGTGACTGGACTTGAACCAGCGGCCTCTACGTCCCCAACGTAGCGCTCATACCAAACTGAGCTACACCCCGTGCAAATATAATATTACAGGCTATTTAATTAGTCAATATTATTTAGTCTTTTAAGCATGCAAAACGCATGAAAGGGTTTCCCGCTCAAAGATAAACGGGCGCCATTTTTTTAACTTCTATATCTATATATAATAATACTCTTTTTTTATGTCTTTTGAAAGTTTACACAAAATCTGAAGCAGCCTCAAATATTGACAAAAGACGCATTGATTTTTAGAAGAATCAGAGCAAATTAAAAATCAGTCATGGGCAGGTTGGCTTGTGAAACCACGCCTTTAAGCGGCGCAAGTAAGATGCCCCGGAGGGGCTGACAGCATACCGCCACTTGAAGTGGTGGTATATGTGAATTAAAATAAAATTTATAAAACATTGGCTTTAGCCATTTTACTGGCCATTATTTGAGGGCCTAAAACCCATATCAGATCATCATTTTCAATTTTCATATTGATATCCGGATAGATAATAGGGTATAAATTGCGTTCCAGCCCTAACAAAAGCCCTCCCCAGTCATCTTTTATTTTGGAATCTTTAATACTGAGACCAATCAAATCAGAATCATTTTCCACTATAACGGCATAGCAGATCAATTGATCATTTTCAGATAGCTGCTCCTGGCTTTTTATAAAATCGTTCAGGGTATCAAATTCTCCGTCTTCTCTTTTCTGAAGTTCCATATTGGTTATAGTATGAAAGTTATCCAGCTGCGATATATTACCGGTTAAAAAAATGGTATCTTCCATCTTTATAATATCTGAGCCGGAAGGGATATTGATATGTTTACCGTTGCGGATAATTTTTATGATTTTTATGCCTAAACGGGAAAAAGTACTGTTGGGTTCATCTAAACGCTTATTAAGGTCAGGGAAAGTTCCATCACAAATTATGTTACTTACATATAGCTGTTCATTCAGCCAGCGGTGTTTGGGGTCTTGTTTTTTGCGGTCTTCCAGTTGGCGTTCATTGAAATTAGCCAGGAAGCGTGCTTCTATTTTCAGATATGGCGCTATCAGCCATTCTGAGCGGGCAATCAAAGCCAGAAAAACTAAAGCGGAAAATATAATGTAAATAGTGGAAAAATCAAAAACGATTTTTACAGGTAGTGTTATTAATAAAACCGTTAAGCCGAGGCGTATAACCAGTAAAGCCAGCAAAGGCAGATGATTCGATTTGCTTTTGACCCATAGCGGAATAAAATTGTTGGTAGTATTTTTAGTAGGCATCAAATTCTGCCTTAAAAAAGGGGAGATACAGATCAGGATTAATGCGACGCACAGAACAGAAGCCAAGGTATGGTGAATGTATTGGTTCAGGAAAGGCCATACGAATGAAACCCCAATCGCGATAACTCCCAATATTATAGTGGTATAAATGGCCAAATGGAAAAAATAGCTTTTAATAAATACCATCCAATCGCTGTCTTGTTCAGTTTCAGTTTGGTTTTCAGAAGTAAAACGGTTTAAAAAATTCAATAGCCGGTTAGGCAGCATTTTATTGACTAAATTGTAAACCCTGCCGGATGAACGGATTATAAAAGGGGTGGTAAAAGTGGTAATTACTGAAACAGCAACTATGATGGGATAAATAAAACTATTAGTTACACCTAAAGAAATCCCTAGGGAAGCGATGATAAAGGAAAATTCACCTATTTGTACTAAAGAACAGCCGCATAGTATGGCCGTACGTAAAGAATGTCCGGAAAAAAGCACCCCTATAGTGGAAAAAACAGATTGACCGCAAATAGTAATGATTGTAATTATGATTATGGGCACCGCATATTGCACAATTAACCCCGGGTCAACCATCATACCAACAGAAATGAAAAATATAGCTCCGAAAAAATCTTTTAAAGGCTTGGTAATATGTTCGAGTGTTTCCCATAAAACAGTGCCGGACAGCAAAGAACCGGCTAAAAAAGCACCCAAGGCAGATGAAAAACCTAAATAGTTGGCCAGCAATACCATACCTAAGCACATACCCAAAGCAACGACCAGGAGAGTTTCTTCGTTCATTAAAGTTTTAGTTTTACTTAAAACGGAAGGGACCAGGTATATCCCTAAAATCAACCACACCGCCAAATAAAAAACCATCTTAAGCAAACCGGCAGTCAGCTGCCCTCCGGAAATTACATTGCTGACTGCGATGGTAGAAAGCACTACCATCATAAAAATACCGGCTATGTCTTCAATAATCAAAGTGCCAAGCACTAACTCCGTGAATTTTTTCCCCTTGAGATTTAAATCATCAAAGGCTTTTATGATTATGGTAGTGGAAGACATAGAAAGCATGCCGCCTAAGAAAAGGCTGTCCATAGTTCCCCAGTCCATAAGGCGTCCGGCGGTGTAGCCAACGAAAAACATGCAAAACACAACAGTAATGGCAGTGATGATAGCAGTTCCGCCCACCGACGCTAATTTATGCAGGTTGAATTCCAAACCTAAACAGAACATCAAAATAATAATGCCGATCTCACTCCAGGTTTGGATATTAGCCATATCGTCTACTCCGGGAAACAGATTAAAAAAAGGACCGGTCAGAAATCCTGCGACGATATAACCTAAAACCAAGGGTTGGTGGAGTTTTTTAAATAATAAAGTAGTGAATCCAGCGACTAGAAGCATTAAAGCCAAGTCATGAATAAGCGGAGGTATATGCACAGAATACGACTCCTTAATTCTCAATATTTTTTAAATACTATTTAAGTATATCATAAACTTGCTTCTTTTGCTATGCGGCTGGCCGCGTCTTTATCAGCGAAAAAAAATTAAGCTTCAAAATATTACGCAAGTTTCAGCGGCAGCCAAAGCCGCAAAAAAGGCACGGCAACTATTAATACTTTTTCATAAATAACGTTTTTTTGCTTACGGGAGATTTACCCCCCCCCAAAAAAGGTAATGGAGGGGAGGGTTTTTAGAACTTGCGCGATTTTTTCGCCGATCCGGACTTTTCTGGAGGGGAGACTGAATTTTCTTTTAGGCCCCGCAAAGGTAAATAATCGGCCGCTTCGAAGAAAAATTATAAGGTTTAAAGCCCCAGACTGTCTACCCAAGACTTCAAATTTTCTTTGGTCTGCCGGCCGTTTAAGATCCGGCCTTCCTTTATGGCCGCAGAAGCGTCGATACTGCCTTTCAGGCTTTCCACAGCTTTACCGAAGCCGCTTCCGCCGGAAGTGGCGAAAAGTATGATGGTCTTGCCCGCGAAATCATAACTTTCCAGGAAAGTATTGATTATGGTGGGAGCGATATACCACCAAATCGGGAAACCGACAAATACAACATCATATTCGCTGACAGCTGCGTTCTTATCCGTAATCGCCGGGCGTGAGGATTTGTTATTCATCTCAATCGAGCTACGGGATTTCTTATTCGTCCAGTCTAAGTCAGCTTTTGTGTAGGGCTCCTGAGGGTTTATTTCATACAAGCCGGCGTCAATTGCCTCTGACAAAACCTTGGCCACATTGCGGGTATTGCCCGTGGCTGAAAAATACGCTACCAGTTTTTTACTCATGTTTTAGTCCTCCTTATTCTCTGCGCGGACATCATATGGCCCCCCCAAGAAAATTTCAATTGGCGTTTCCCTATCCGGAAAAACCTTGCCGCATTCTTTCTCCGTCACTGCACTGCGTTGGGATAACAGCATAACACCATCATTAAACAATTTCTGTTATCGTTTGTCAAGGGATCAAATAGAGGTGTGTCAATAACAAATGAAAATGTCACCCCTGAAGCGAGTTAATTATCGCGTGAAAATGTCACCCCCCTTCACGTGCCCAGACTTTTTTGCTGGTAAGGGTCAATGGT
>JAISWS010000191.1 GCA_031270725.1 Syntrophomonadaceae bacterium
TCATATATTATTACATAGATTACATTTAATACCATTACCGTATTAAATCGCGGATGAGTGTAATAGTTAATTCGTCTCCCCCTTGCCCTTCCAAGGTATCCGGAGATAACATAAACGCCGGATAATCATTTGACGCTGCCCTTATTTTACGCTGTAAAAGCGGAAAAAATTGTTGAAATGAAGAAACGCGCGCCCTTAAATTCCCTTATTATCAGCCCTGTTCAGACAAATCCCGTCCGTCCGCGCTCCCTTAACAGGGGGGCCATGGCGGACGCGCGGGTAAGCGGGGAGCGGGATTTAAGCGCGGATTAACATTACACAAAGAAAAAACCGGACGGCTTTCAAAAGAAATCATCCGGCTTTTTCTTTGCTTGCGCGAAATTCAACAAAGACATATAAGAGGCCGTAAACTGATCCGAAGCAAATGGAATAATCATAAAACTGCGGTTGATAAGCGGTGTTGGGTATAAGAAAAAAAGCGTGACTAAGTAATGGATAAATTGCTTAAGCTAATGCCGCAAACGCTGCTGTGACTGAGCTGAAACAAATGCTAAAACCGGTAATGTAAACCTTGCTGCGGATAAACCTCGATAATTGCTGAAACTGGCGCCGTAAACCCTGCTGTGACTAAACTGAAACAGTTGCTTAAACCAATGGCGCGTATATAACGGTGGCTTAGCCGCGAAAATTACTGGAACCACTGGGAGAAACGCTGCTACGTATGCTTGTACGACATTCATCCATAAACCAAATGCTTCGGATTCAATTTACTAAGAACTCTTATTAATTAATATTGTACCATAATTCACAAGAAAGGCAATACTTTTTTTAAAAAAATTTTGATTTTTTTAAAAAAATCGTCACAGTTGGCATGAAAAAATTTTCACATAGTCTGCTGCCTTAAAATACATAGAAATGAAATAGAAATAAAAAAGACGGCGGAAAATTACCGGAAAAAACAATAAAATGGCTGGGAGTAAGTTTAAAATAGCTTCTTGCCAAAGTTAACCGGGTTTGAACGCTTGCCGTCGTCGCGCCCCCGAGGGGTATACATGCGGGGAGCGGCAATCTCCCAATATAGATTGCCGCATTATTCCATTTCCCGCAATGGCGGACTTTTTTACTTATCCGCGCTGACATTGGAAGGGCCTTAAAATAAGAGCCTTTAAGGGGCCGAAAAATAAAAAATAATACCCAAGGCGGCAAATTTTCAAAAAAGGCCTGTAAAGCAAAAGAGCGGCCTTAGAAGAGGAACGAAAAGAGGAATGTTTTATGGGCCGTCTGGGGCCTCCGTCATCGCGAGGAGCGCCAGCGACGAAGCAGTTGTGTACCCTCTGGGTATCCGAAAGAAATTCCGCGTTAGAGGAATGGATTGCTTAGGCTGCGCGCGCACCCGCTATATTCGACGGCCGAGGGGGTCATCGGCGGTCATGTTTCGGTTTCCTGTAAAGGTATCTTCCCCAGCAGCTCTATAAAAAGCACCAGCTCCAGTTCAGACATGCCGCCAATAAGTTGCATATGCCAGTTCTCTTTGAGCGCGCGCAGCTGTTCATAGAGTAACATCGCTTTGCCGGTTGGGAAGAGGTAATGGACGCGCCTGTCATCATTGTTGACCGTGCAAGTAATTAGCTTTCTGGCCAGCAGCGGCTTGACGGCCTTGGCTACCGTACTCTTATCCACCATAACCCGGGCGGCGATTTCATCCTGCGTCAGTCCGGGATATTCACATATAGTCATAATATAAGGCATTTCTCCGTATTTGAGGCTCAGATTCAGCCCTTTCAGCTCCCGGGTATAATAAATCTGCGTTTTCCGGGCCACGGCGGAAAAGTATCCAGAAAAATCCATAACGCCATCTCCGATTGTTTTATGTACAACTATAATCTTAAAACTCCTCCCGCCAAAAGTAAAGAAAAATTTTTCCGGCCGACGACGGAAAAAATATAGTTGCGCATGAAACAATACCCAAAAACAACCGTAGAAGAAAAAAAGGACATACAGTCCCGGGGCTAAAGTATAATTTTGCGAAAACTCGCTAATGAAAACCGTCTTTTTTTACGATAACGTTAAATAGTCGCGTTTTGGCTGAAACCTCCGGAAAAGCGCGCTGACGGACCCGGAATCGGGAAGCGCGAAGCGGCGTCGCGCCGAAGGAGGAAAAGGTTATCCAAAATTTGCTAAAGAATGTGAATTTTGAGTTTTTTGACGGACAGGAGGGAAAAAATTATTGCATTTGTTTTAAATTTTACCTATAATTAATAATGGTATGGTGTGATACGTGTCCGCGAAAAAACGTGACTAAAGGGCTAAATACACTAAACACGGGCTTCAGAGCCTTTTATAAAGGCCGCCCTGAATAAACAAAGCCTAAGCCAGACCTACGCGATTTTTATATTTTTTATAAAAAGCATTGTAAAAATCGCTTTAAGTTACCTAGGAAGAGTTGTGGTTAAGAGACGCCAGGCAGGATGGATAAAAAACGGGTAAAGGAGGGGATAGTGATATATTCCGCGACTAAAAAAAATAAACGAAAAGGGAGTGTTAGATGCAGACATCAAGATTAATGGCAATAAAAAAGCGGACATGGGGAACACATATCAGTCAAAAGTCAAAACGACGAAACAAAAATCATCAGTAAAGAGTGGTGAGTGCATGAATTTGATCAAATTCAGAAAATTACAAAATAAGATACTGGCGAAAGTCCTGATTTGTCTTGTCATTACTTCTTTGCTTCTGACTTCTATTCCGGGCGCGGCTTTTGCCGACCCAGGAGATTCCGGAGCGGCGGCCGGTGACAGCAGTGGCGGCGACAGCAGTGGCGGCGACAGCAGCGGCGGCGACAGCAGCGGCGGCGAAGGCAGCGGCAGCGGCGAAGGCAGCGGCGAAGGTACTACCGGAGAAGGCGAAGGCACTACCGGAGAAGGCGAAGGTACTACCGGAGAAGGCACTGCCATAGAAGGCACTGCCGGAGAAGGCACTGCCGAAGAAGGTACTGCCGAAGAAGGTACTGCCGAAGAAGGCACTGCCGAAGAAGAAGGTACTACCGAAGAAGGCGAAGAAGACGAAAATACGGATGAGGATGAAGAAGAAGCCAGCGAGGAAGAAGACGAAGAACAAGAACTTGACGAAGAAGAACCTGACGTCGCGATAGTGACCGT
>JAISWS010000037.1 GCA_031270725.1 Syntrophomonadaceae bacterium
GTTCACTGCTGATAATGCTCGGGTGAAACTTAAAAAGCTATACCCGAAATTTAAGTCTTAACGGAACACTAGCCAACCAGTGAAGTTTGTAGCAAACGTATCCTTAAACCAATATTTAAAATCTACTTTTGTTAATCCTCCTGTTCCATCATTTCTCCTTTGTGTTTGACGCTCAACAAGCCTACATAGAGGGGCTGAAAGCGCAACAAATAGCATTATACAGGATATAGTGGCGGTATGTTCCAATAGTAGGCGAAATAGCATAGCCATGCAGTTTAAGGAAAAAATCTTGTCGAAGAAGCCTATTATTACTGTAGCAAAAGGTATTGTTTTGAGATAACGGTTGGCAGTTTCTTCTTGCTCGCCAAATTCGGGCGCTATCCAGCGCCCTCCAATAAATGGCAATATTAATGGAGCAAAAAAAGCAAATGCAAACCAGCCGATACTTTCAGACAAAAATGCAAAGAGTACTAATAAAATAAACGCCGAAATTACTATCACGGTTGCTACCGAGTTGCTAAGTCCTTTAAACCATTTCATCATTTGAAGCACTCCTTTTTTATTAGGATATAGCTGTATTGAAGAAATCCCATAGATTGCGCATATAAGCGTCATGTAAAGAGTTCATTTCCGCTTTGTCAACACTTTCAATAAAACTAAAAAACATTTCATCTGATAAAGGATTGCCAAACTGCTGTTGTAATAAGGATAATTCATCTTTAATATCTTGAGTATACAGTCCGGATTTTTGCGATAGATGCATATTATCATGCCAATTTCGTCCTTCCTCATCGATAGATAAAAAAGATACATTTGGATTGGTAATACATTCCTTGTATGCGTAAATTCCAATTTCATCATAGGGAACAACATCATCTTCAGTTCCATAAACAATCAATATTGGAATGTCAACACTGTTAATACCATCAATCGCTGTAATATTAGCATCTTTTCCGAATAGGAAATGCTGATAAATCCATATAAACGGATATTCAATATTGGCATAAAATCCAACTACGGATTTTACATTGTAATGCATGGTTTCCAAAGGCGAATTGAAGCCAGAGACACAGATAACGGTTTTTATATTCTCTGTATAATCCTTAAGGCAGGAGGTCACTGCATACCCTCCCATGCTATGCCCGTATAAAACGACAGGCAGTTCAGCCAGCTTTTCGTCTTGCTCAATGTATGAAAGCGCAGCAAGCAAGTCCAACTTCGTTTGAGGAAGTCCATTTATACCTTTTCCCTCGCTACCTCGCGTTCCGGTACCATCAAAAGCAAATACTATCCAACCATTATCGACAAAATACATAGTTTCAGCTAAATAGCTATCTGCCCCACTCATAATCCCGTGAGCAATCACAATTAAGCCACTGCCATTGGTTTCGCCGTATATATAGCCTTGTAGGGTGTTATCCCCGGATAAAAATTGTATATTGCTTCTTGGATATATATTTGAATCAACATCGCCATAATTCAATGCAATCTCGTTTAGACTTAACTCGTTTCTTCCAAAATAATTGCTGAATAAAATGCCTGTAGCAGCAAGAGACAACGCGCAAAAAGCCAATAGAAAGATAATTATCCCTGCAAAAATGCACCTCCCAGTCCTACTGGGGCTATCCTTTTTCATTTTTTGCGAGCACCTCCTCTGTACCGACGTTATGACATTAACTAAATAAGTAATTATCGCTTTTTAGATGTATTCTAGCATAAGGCAGATGGAAAATATAGAATTTTCTATTTGTTTGGCTGTTTTAGCATTACAAAGGCAAAATATCATTTCACCCCTTGACAAATGAGGTTCTTGTAAAAAACTTTCTTGGCGCTGGATAGTTGAGCGTACGTTCAGCTGGCTTAACAACTACCGCCTCCTGAGCAAAGATTACGGGATTTCCATCGCGTCCGCCGAGGCTGTTTCCAAAATCCCTCACGCTCATACGTTGCTTAAACGGTTGTGAATACGGGTTCTTAAGCCACCTGGAAGGTATTGTTTCGTGGGATTAAGAAAGTGTCATCTCTGTTTATCTTATCATGCCGCGGACGTTTTTTGCGCGGGGCGTCGTTTGGAGTGGAAATTTTCCGGCTTTGAGTTTCCTGTAGCCGTATCCGGTAAATATTGGCCTTTGCCTGTACAATTAATCTTAGAAATTAATTGTACTATAACGATCTTATTCCTTACCCGTCATATTTTGTAAACAGGTACTATCTGAGCAATGTTCTCTTATCTTTCTTATTTTCAGGCGTTTTCAGGGTGTTCGCGCAATTTTTCGCGGATAATTGCCAATATTAACCCCGTAAACCATTTATGGAATATACAGGCATATGTTCATAAACCGGCGTATCTTAAACTGAAAGCGGCCCGGCCGGCTATTTATTTAAAGACAGCCGCCCTGAACGCGCTTCATTCCCGTTCAGTCCGCTTTGCCCTTTTGCTTTTGAAGCCGGATACCTGTATCATCTAAAAAAACAGAAAGGACCAACCGGTAATGAAGAACTTTAAGTATTGGCTGACGGCGGTTATTTTTTCCTTAATTATCTCGGTAATGGCCGGAATGATTAATCCGCCCGAAGCTCAGGCCCAATTAGGAGGTACTCTCCTGAAAACAGGCATGAGGAGCGCCGACGTGACCCAACTGCAGAACCGCCTGAATTATTTGGGGTATGACAGCGGCAGCGCGGACGGTATTTTCGGCCGGCGCACTCTGGAAGCGGTAAAAAATTTTCAGGCCGCTAATGGTTTAACGGCTGACGGTATCGCCGGCGCAAACACCCTGCGGGCTTTACTGAACAAGACCGGCGGCTACGGCACTTCACCCTCTCGGGGTTATATTTCCGCCGGCGGGCAGGATCTTAAACTATTGGCGCGGTTAATATACGGAGAAGCCCGGGGAGAGTCTTTTGAAGGACAGGTAGCGGTGGCCGCAGTGGCACTGAACCGTTATTATTCAGGGAAATTCGGCAATTCTGTCCGCGGCGTGATATTCCAGCCGGGCGCTTTTACAGCCGTAAGCGACGGCCAGTATTATTTAACTCCTAACGCCACCGCTTATGAAGCCGCGCGAGCCGCCCTGAACGGATGGGATCCGACCGGCAGCGCCCTGTATTACTGGAATCCAAAAACAGCGACCAGTAAATGGATATGGAGCCGGCCGGTTATTAAAACCATAGGACGGCACGTTTTTGCCAGATAGTTTTTTAAACCCGGGCGGCTGTTTCCGTCCGGGTTTTCTGTTAATCCGCCATTGAGCCGACCCGCAGAAAAAGACTGCCAAAGCCGGCGCACTACGAGAAGGGCGCAATGACTGACGGCAAAGCCCTGTGCCATTTGTAAAATTTTAACCGCTTTCATTACGCTTACATTATAAGAGATAGCGCAGCCATACGTATACGGTAGAAATCAGCAAACTGAGTATCATGGCCGGAAAGCCGTATTTTAAAAAGGCGGTAAATGAAATGGGATAGCCGATTTTTTCGCTTATACCAACTACAATTATATTGGCTGAAGCCCCAATCAGAGTTCCGTTTCCTCCTAAACAAGCTCCCAAAGCCAAAGACCACCAAAGAGGATCCATGGGCATACCGGTCAGCTCTCCGATAGATTTCAGCAAAGGAATCATAGCCGTAACAAAAGGAATGTTATCCACAAAAGCGGAAGCCAGCCCTGATAACCATAAAATTAAAATACTCGTTAACTTAAAGTTTCCCTGAGTAACCGCCAGCGATTTTAAGGCGATAGCTTCGATTACTCCTGTTACCACTAATCCTTCCACTAAAACAAATAATCCTACAAAAAAAACAAAGTAGGCCATTCGACCGCCAATAGTACCTCTTCAGGTTCTTCCCTGGTTATGAGCATCAGCAACACCGCTCCGGACAAAGCAACCACCGCCGACTCCAAATGCAAAGCCTGATGCAGAAAAAATCCGGTGATGGTCACAGCCAACACTAAAAGGGATTTTTTTAAATTACCCGGTTCCGCAGAGCAGCGATTTCATCCAGTTCCATAATTTTGGCCCGAGCCTCCGGGGCAGCCTGTAAACTTTTGCGGAACACCATCATCATGAACAAAACGGTAACCGGCAGAATAATTAAAATGATGGGAGATAAATTAAGTATAAAGTCCATAAAACTCAGCTGAGTCGCCGACCCTATCAGAATATTGGGAGGGTCTCCTATCAAAGTAGCGGTGCCTCCCACATTGGAAGCGATAATTTCCGTGACAAAAAAAGGGAAAGGAGAAATTTTTAAACGATCAGTTATAGAAAAAGTGACCGGAACAATTAGCAGCACGGTAGTCACATTATCTAAAAAGGCAGACAGAACAGCGCTAATAATCGCTAACAGCACCATGATTTTCAAAGAATCTCCTTTAGAAACTTTAGCCGCATAGCTATGTATTCAAAAACTCCGCTCTTTCTGGTTATGCCTACAATGATCATCATGCCGATTAAAAGCCCTATGGTATTGAAGTCGATCCCGTGAATCGCTTCTTCCTGAGTTAAGACGCCGAGAACAATAATGATGACAACGCCGGCCAGACTTACTACCGCGCGATGAATCTTCTCCGATATAATCAAAACATATACCGCTAAAAAAACAATTACCGCAATCATTGCCGCTTTTTCCATTAATATTCTCCTTATTATTCTCCTTATTTTTTTTACAGTTCGCCTCATACTATTTTTTCATAAACACATAGAAAACACAGGTTTTCCTTCTTTTTATTTCTCAGCCTCCCTTTGGGTACGGTTTTGCAAAAAACCCGCCGCCACAGCGGTTACAGGAACGCAAAGTATCAGGGCTACGCTTCCTACCAGCGCTCTTACTAATTCGGTCACTATCAGTTCCCAATTCAGTACGCTGACCGCTTCCATATTATTAACTATAAAAAGAATCAACAAAGGCAAAGCTCCTCCGGCATAAGCCAATATCAAAGTATTGGCCATAGTCCCCATTATATCCTTCCCCACGTTCATACCTGATACAAACAGCTCATAAGCGGTTTTGGAGGGATCAGCCTGTTTTATTTCCGTAACAGCGGAAGAAATAGATATGGCCACATCCATAATGGCACCCAACGCTCCAATCATAATGCCCGAAAAAAGCAACCCTTTCATATCTATATTCAGCCCGTCAAAATATAATACAGTTCTTTCTTCTTCGCTGGCTAATCCGTGCAGCTGAGCCATGTCACCGAATATATAGGAAAGAACGGCCGCCGCCAGCAGCCCACCCATAATGCCCAAAACCGCCGCCGCCGCTTTACGGCTGAATCCGGCGACAAAAAGCATAGTCAGCATAGCGGCCACTACCAGAATAGCGACAGTTAAAAGTACAGGCGACTTCCCCGCCACTAAGCCTGGCAGCAGGATATAATAAATACCTGAGGCGGTTAAACCTAAAGCCAGCAGAGATTTAAGCCCCTGTAAACGCCCAATCGCCGCCATCAGGAGCACAAATATTAATAAAAGCCAAAAAACGGCGTGACTGCGCCATTGATCAGCTATAAAAATTTCGTATATTTCCGTGTTTCCGTCTCTGGATTCCGCTTCCTGTATACACACCATCACCAGGTCGTTATTTTCAATGATTATATCTATGCCTTCAGAACCGGACAGTGAGTTGAGCGCGGTTAACTCCTGACCACTGTAAGCGCCTGACAATATTTTAACTTGGACGCGCTGCTCTCTCAGCACACCCGACCAGGCACCGTATTCCTGCGGCTCGCTTTCCTCTATCGCCAGAACTTTGGCTTTGACGAATTGCTGGCGCAGAATAATATTCCCTAGGTCGATAATGTCTTCCGCCCGCGCCTGATCTGCGTGTAAGCACCAAAACAGCAAAAGCGCCAGCACCGCGGCAAAAATCCTTCTCATATATTTTTTTCCCTTCAGTAAATATGCATTCTATATACAATACGCGCAAAGGAATATGGTATTATATGCCGGAAGTTTCAGCTATATTCGGCGGAAAACCGGAGAAGCCGCCGCGGAAGAAAACTCCTGGCAATCGCGGTATTTATCCCGCCGCCTGTTAAAGCGGAGCCCTTCCGCTGAATTTTATAAATACTGAACAAAAATAGCCGTCAGCTCTTAAATATTGTGGTTTTCCTCATAATGGGAAAATTCCATGGAAAATACGGCCCGCCCCTGAGTATTGGATCTTAAAACCGTTGAATACCCAAACAATTCCGCTAAAGGAACAAAACCCCTGATTATCTGGGTGTTGTTTATAATCTCCATAGACTGGAGCCGGCCGCGGCGGTTGTTTATATTATTAATGATATTGCCGGTGAATTCTTCCGGAGAGGTCACTTCCAGCTTCATAACCGGCTCCAGCAGCTGCGGGCGGGCTTTGCGCAGACACTCCTTAGTGCATAACAGCGCCGCCGTTCTGAAAGCCATTTCGGAAGAATCAACCTCATGAAACGAACCGTCCAGTAAAGTGACGCTGATATCCACCACCGGATAGCCTTTTAAGACTCCGTCTTCCAGCGCCTGTCTGACTCCGGCCTGGATAGCTGGTATATATTCTTTAGGGACAGCTCCGCCAACAATATTACTGGTAAATTTAAACCCTTCCCCCGGTTCCGTTTTTAATACTACATGGGCATACTGGCCTTTTCCGCCGGTTTGTTTAACATAGCGGAAATTATGCTCGGCTTCGGCGGTAATGGTTTCTTTATAAGCCACTTCCGGCTGTCCGATATTGAAATCCACTTTAAATTCCCGGGAAAGCCTTTCGGTGATAATCTCCAGATGCAGCTCCCCCATGCCGGCAATTAACGTCTGACCGGTTTCTTTATTATAAGAAAGTTTGAACGTCGGATCTTCGGCGCACAGTCTGCCCAGCGCCTCGGAAATCTTACTTTGATCAGACTGTGTTTTCGGTTCGATAGCTATTTGTATAACCGGTTCCGGAAATTCAATAGCCTCTAAAAGGATACCGCGTCCTTCTTCACATAAGGTGTCTCCGGTAGTTACATCTTTCAAACCGATGAGAGCCACGATGTCTCCGGCGGAAACAGCTTCCAGTTCCTCCCGGTGATTGGCGTGCATTCTCACCAGCCGCCCCACCCGTTCCTTTTTGTCCTTATTGCTGTTGTATATATGCGAGCCCGCTTTCAGGCTGCCGGAATAAACTCTGGCAAAAGCCAGCTTACCCACGTGCCGGTCAGTTACAATTTTAAATACCAAAGCCGCGAAAGGTTTATCAGGCGCAACCTCAAATTCAATTTCCCGCCCGTTTTCAGTAGCTTTGGCGGGCACCACATCCAGCGGCGACGGCAAATAATCTACTATAGCGTCCAGCATAGGCTGGACCCCTATATTGCGATATGAGCTCCCGCAAACAACAGGCACTATCTGCCCTGCCAGAGTATTGGAACGAAGCGTTTTTTTCAGCAGCTCAACGGGAATGGGTTCATCGCTGCTGTATAATTCCAGCAGCTCCTCATCGGTAGCAGCAATCTCCTCGACCATTTTCAAGCGCCACTCTTCCGCCTGCTCCGCGTATTCATCAGGAACAGGAGCGGCATTAATAGTAGTTCCGCTGGCGCCGCCGAAAGTAAGCATCCGCATACCCAGCAAATCGATAACGCCGGTAAAATCATCATTGTCAAAAACCGGCAGGGTCAGGACTAACGGATTAGCGCCCAAACGGTTTCTGAGCTGCTCAACTACCGAAAAAAAGTTCGCGCCTATAGCGTCCATTTTATTGACATAGGCGATTCTGGGTATCTTATATTTATCGGCCTGACGCCATACGGTTTCCGACTGCGGTTCCACCCCGCCCTTTCCGCAGAAAATAACCACAACCCCATCCAATATGCGCAGACTTCTTTCTACCTCAGCCGTAAAATCAACGTGCCCGGGAGTATCTATAATGTTAATATTACATCCTTTCCACCGGCAGCTGGTAGCGGCTGAAGTAACGGTAATGCCGCGTTCTTTTTCATAAGGCAGATAATCCATGACGCTTTCCCCGTCATGAGTTTCCCCGATTTTATGAGTTAAACCAGTATAAAACAAAATTCTTTCCGTAGTAGTAGTTTTTCCAGCGTCGATATGGGCGATGATCCCAATGTTTCTGATTTGTTCTAACATAATAATAATTCAGCCTCTTTCATAAAATAAAGTATGTTTAAATTTATAATATTTACCTGAAATTTGATTATATAAAAATAAAGTCACAAGGTCAACCATCAGGGTTTTTCATTTTTTACCCTCAAATTTCTTTAATTACATTAACTAACACATTAACCAGCCGTACATTTTGTAAATACATTTTCAGCCAGGAGAATTATTTCGTCTTGATCAGGAGAAAATAACATACAGCTGGAGGATGAAAAGATTTGCGCTTAAACAGCCTGAAAAATTTACCGGTTTTTTATCAGCCCAACGCTGAAATCGTCGGAAAAATCGATCACGTCGTACTGGGCGACGATTTCCAGATTATTTACATCGTGCTGGATACGGACGCGCAGGGATGGAAAATGATTGCCCGCGAAGATTTTCAGCTCACCGCGGAGTCTTTGATAATAAATGATCTCGGCAAGGTTAAGTCTTATTTATACGGAGAAGAATTTTCAGTATATGATAAAAAAATCGGCGATACGGTCTTTGATCAAAATGGGAAGGAATTAGGCCGGGTAAGTGATTTTTTGTTGACGCTAAACAGCAAACGCGTCTGGGGGGTAGAAATATCGGCCGGATTGATTGCGGACTTTATAAGCGGACGCGTGAAAATCCCCCTGGAGGAAATAAGCTGGCTGAACACATTCAGCGGTTTAACGGCGCCGGGAAAAAAGGAAGAATTATGACTTTGCGTTGCCCGAACTGCGGAAGTATCCAGCTCGGAAAAATAGGCGCCGACCAATATTATTGCTGGAATTGTTTCGTGGAATTTCACTACAGCAAAGAGCGGGTCAAGATGTATAAAGTATCCGAAGACGGCGGCCTGGTTACTATTTTTGGCGATAATTAAATGTTTGGATAAGGAGAGTGAAACTATGCGCGGCGGTAAATATTTTTTAAGCGGTCTTATTTTAGGCGCGGCTTATGGGGTGTATAAGCTGAAAGATCAGGAAATTCCGTGTTTTTGGCGCTGTAAACAAAATTTACCGGGTTCGGCTTTGGTTTTTTTAGGTAAAGAGCTTGTCTCAGTGGGGAGAAAATGGAAATAAATGTATCCCACTGCCGGTAGAGTTATACGATACTCAGTTTTGTCAGTTTGTTTACTGGGCATCATCTTGTTCGCCTGTAAAATTAAAAATATTTTGTTTTGCTTTTTTTTAGCGGCGTTTATAGCTTATCTTTTTTTCCGGCCAGCACGTTTTTTGGAAAAGAAAGGCATTAAGCGCCCCTGGTCTGTGCTACTCATTTACTTTATTGTTTTTTCCGCGTTTGCGCTGGGCCTGTTCCTTCTTTTTCCGCTTTTAAGCGGTGAAGTACTGGCTTTGGCGCAAGCCCTTCCTTTATACACCGGTCAGGCGCAAATTTTAATGCGCAATATGGAAGAAATGAATATAAGCCCCCGCATTGCGGATATACTTAGCCATAATATTTCCTATGCCGAAAATTTTATTTATGAACAGTTTAATTCCCTGATATTAAGCGTCTATGCTTTATTGAGCAAAGTTTTTCTAATTATTTTATCGCCTGTAATAGCTTTTTACCTTATCAATGGCTGGGAGAAAATCAGAGAAACATTTTTAAAACTTTTTTCCCCTAAAGGCCGGAAAATAGCCGATGAATTGCTTGTCAAGACCGACCGGATACTGATATCCTATCTTCAGGGCCATCTTTTTGTGGCTTTAATAGTCGGAATATCCTCCGGAACAGCGGCAGCTGTCATTGGAGTTAATTTTCGGGTTGTAG
>JAISWS010000099.1 GCA_031270725.1 Syntrophomonadaceae bacterium
AATCGAGGGTACGGCAAATTTGCCAAATTGATGGTACTGGAGCCGTCCGACAGTCAGGAAGCTAAAGATTTTACCCGCTTATCCTTTCAGTTAAGCGAGTATTTTGACGGGCCTGTCATGCTCAGGATAACTACCCGTTTAGCCCATTCTCAAACTTTGGTGGAACTGGGAGAAATAGAACAGCCTGAAACAAAGGAATATAAAAAAGACGCGCCTAAATACGTCATGCTGCCCGGTTATGCCAAAGTACGGCATGCGGCGGTGGAACAGCGTATTATTAAACAAAAAGAGTATGTGGAAACCAGCGAGCTGAATGTTATACAATGGGGAGACAGAAGACTGGGTATCGTGACCAGCGGAGTTTCGTATCAGTACGTTAAAGAGGTACTGCCGCATGTTTCCGTCCTGAAGCTGGGCATTGTTAATCCTTTGCCGGAAAGGCTCATAAAAGAGTTTGCGGCGGGGGTGGAACGTTTAGTAGTAGTGGAAGAATTAGAGCCTTTTATTGAAGAGCAGATTAAGATATGGGGGATACCGGCGGAAGGCAAAAATATATTCAGCTTAGTGGATGAATACACTCCGGAACTTGTAGAAGAAAAACTTCTGGGGGCTGAACGGGGCAACAATTTTCAATTTCAAAATGAACTGCCGGGACGCCCGCCTTTATTATGCCCGGGATGCCCTCATCGGGGCGTATTCTATACTTTAAACCGTATGAAGCTGACGGTTATGGGAGACATCGGCTGTTATACCTTAGGGGCGCTGGCGCCGCTGGAAGCCATAGACGCTTGTATTTGCATGGGAGCGAGTATCGGAAGCGCCCTGGGGTTCGAAAAAGCTAAAGGCGACGCTTATGACCGGAAAACCGTGGCGGTTATCGGCGATTCTACCTTTGTCCATTCCGGGATAACGGCTTTGATAGATGTGGTGTACAATAAAGGGACTTCCACCATATTGATTCTGGATAATGACACCACCGCCATGACAGGGCACCAAAACCATCCGGGCACAGGAGTTACCATCAGTAATAAAATTACTCATAAACTGGATTTGGAAGCACTGGTAAAAGCTATTGGGGTAGAACACGTCCGCGTAGTGGATCCCTTGCGACTGAATGAGCTTAAAGAAGTATTGCAGGAAGAATTGGCGCGGCTTGAACCTTCAGTTATTATTGCCAAACGTCCTTGCGCGCTGATAGTCAAAAATCATCCTAAACAAAAGTATTTTGTGGATGAGGAAAAATGTAAATCCTGTAAATCGTGTATAAAAATCGGATGCACCGGTATATCTTTTAATGATGAAACTAAAAAAGCCTATTTTAATGAACACAATTGCGTTACATGCGGACTTTGCCCTGAAGTATGTTCTTTTGACGCCATAAGCCTGAAGGAGGAACAATGATTTATGGAAGGAATTAAAACGCAGAATATTTTAATTGCCGGAGTAGGAGGGCAGGGAACTTTACTGACCAGCAGGATTATAGCCTGGGTTTTGGTGGATATGGGATATGACGTTAAAGTATCGGAAGTACACGGAATGGCTCAGCGCGGAGGAAGCGTAGTGTCACAGGTCCGTTATGGAAGTAAGGTTTATTCTCCGGTTATAAAAAAAGGCGATGCTGATATTTTGCTGGCCTTTGAGAAATTGGAAGCTGCCCGCTGGCTGAATTATGTGAAGCCGGCGGGAAAAGTGATAATTAATGATGAACAAGTGGATCCGTTGCCGGTAATAAGCGGCAAAATGAAATATCCGCCCAACCTTGAAAAACAAATAAGAGGATTTATTAACGACGCGACAGTGGTAAAAGCTACGGATATAGCTCTTTCCTGCGGGGAAATAAAAGCTGCCAATGTTGTTTTGGTGGGCGTATTGGCGTCAGCTTTGAATTTGCCTGAGGAAAAAGTTAAAAAAGCCATAAAAGAAATGGTTCCTCCAAAAGCCTTGACGGTCAATATAAGAGCTTTTGAGGCTGGCTACCGTTTAAGCTGACAAAAAATGATAATAATTTGACAAATAAATCATTAACTGTTAAAATAATAATCGTTATAAAATTATATTTGTTTTAAATGAGGTTTTATAAATGAATACTACAATTGAAGCGGTTACCCAAAAATTGGTAAATAATAAAATCAAACCTTCGTATCCGCGCATAAAGGTTATGGAATATCTTATGAAATGGGAAAGCCATCCTACTGTTGATGAGATATATTCGGAATTACTTAAAGAAATCCCTACTTTATCGAAAACCACGGTTTACAATACGCTGGGTATTTTTTTAGAGCGTAATCTGGTGCAGCTGATAAATATTGAAGAGCATGAGGCTCGTTTTGACGCTGATATAAGTGTACACGGGCATTTCAAATGCGAACGGTGCGCCAGAATAGAGGATTTTTATTTTGACGAAAGCATAATAGGCGCTTTAAGTTTACAGAACTGTTTTATAAGGGAAAAACACGTTTATCTGAAAGGCATATGTTCGGCTTGCTTAGACCATAATAATGCTGAAGGAGGAATTAAATATGATTCTGAAAGGAACTAAAACCGCCGATAATTTAATGAAGGCTTTCGCCGGCGAATCTCAGGCACGGAACAGATACGCTTTTTATGCTTCTGTAGCCGACAAAGAAGGGTTCAAGCAAATTAAAAATGTTTTTACGGAAACGGCTGAAAATGAAAAAGAGCATGCTAAACGGTTCTATAATTTTTTATTGCAGGGTTTTTTGTCAGAGCTGCCGTGTAGTATTGAGATTACCGCTGATTTCCCGGTATTTAGAGGCAACACTTTACAGAATTTACAGGCGGCGGCGGAAGGGGAAAAGGAAGAATGGTATACTTTGTATCCTTCGTTTGCCGATGTGGCTGAGGCGGAAGGGTTTCCTGAAATTGCCGCGGCTTTCAGAATGATTGCGGTAGCTGAAAAAAGCCACGGAACCAGATATACTAAATTAGCTGAAAACATAGCTAATGACAGAGTATTTAAAAAGGATCAGTCCACTACATGGAAATGCACTAATTGCGGTTATATTCACGAAGGCACGGAAGCTCCGCAGCAATGTCCGGCTTGTGCGCATCCGCAGGCATATTTCGAAATGATGACGGAATCTTATTAAAAAGAAAAAAAGGGCGGTGGCTTTTTTATCTTGAGCGGTTATCCAGCGGCATAACCGTTTTAAGGTGAAAAAGCCGTTGTTTTTTAGGGAAGAGGGACAGAGGCAGTGCGCCTGAATATAACGGGGCTTACTCCGCAAGGCGAGGGAATTGCCAGAGTTGATAATAAAGTTGTGTTCATTCCCTGTGTTTTGCCGGGAGAAACGGTAGAGGCGGAAATAATTTCAGAAAAGGCCAGATATAGCCGCGGGCGTATCAAAAACATCATTGAGGCGGTCCCTGAGCGTATTGAACCGCAGTGTCCGTATTTTTTCGAATGTGGGGGCTGCCAGTATCAGCACGTTAATTATAAAACTGAGCTTGTTTACAAAGTTCGGGCCGTACAAGAGACTTTGGCCCGCATCGCGCATATTGGAGCAAATAATTTAACAATTGAAGGCGATAAACAGCCTTGGCATTATCGCAATAAGGCGACCTGGCACTTAAAAGCGGGCCGTTACGGCAAACTTGAGCTGGGTTTTTATCGGGCCGCTTCTCAAAGTATTGTTCCTGTAACTTCTTGTATCCTGTTGAACGAAAAAATAAATGAAGT
>JAISWS010000077.1 GCA_031270725.1 Syntrophomonadaceae bacterium
CGCCGCGCTCAATATTTTTTTGCCTGTCCTCATATAGTAGCCCTCCTTTTTTTTCTTTAATTTTTAATGGTCCCGTTTTTTTGTTAAATAAAATGTACGCATACCCTTGTTTCATGGATTGCCCCGGTTCTAAGCACTAGCTTCTATCCCCCGAAGGGCGGCGTCCCTAAAAGGTTCCGCGCCGCTCCTAAAAATGATGCCCGACTCTTTAAAAAATAAGACCGTTATTTTACTAAAATAAGACCGCGACTTTACTAAAATAAGACCGTTATTTTACTAAAATAAGACCGTTATTTTGTGAAGCCGCGCCACAGCCCCGAGAAGCCGGCGAAAACGGGCCGCTCAGCTAAGCCGGCTGGCTTTTAACGCTTTTTGCCGTCATACGCTCCCCCCTCCGGCTCTTTACTCGACCTGCGGAAACGCGAACAGGCGGCTCTCTCCCGCAACGCGGGGGAAACCCGCCTGTAATATTGAGCGTGTACGGTTTGAGGGTACGACAAAAACGTGGAATTATCCGTTCGCTTGCTTGCTGAAATTGCTTCGCGTTTTCGCCTATTTGTCAAGCCCCTTTTCCCGCGCCCCAAAGCCCCGCGCGGGCGCTTCTCCATAAATTGGTTTTATTATACCATACCGGAACTTAAAAAAGCGAATCCTTATTAAAAAAAACGCGGAAGCCGCCGCTGGTTTTTTATCCCATTCAGCGTAACAGCTGTATCATAAGCAACCCCTAATTTATCCCGCACCCTGTAAAGATATGAAGATAATTGCCGGACATATTAACAACCGGCGGGTAAAAGCGTATTGACACGGCAAAACCTTATGTATAATATAAGTTATGTGATGCTAACTATATCCTCTGTAACTCTGAAAGAAAATCACCAGCCATCGTTCTTTATTTCTTTCGCGGATAATTATGCCGGATATTTAGTTATGTTGAAGATTATATTATAATAATAATGTGGTATACGCTGCTTAACCGCCCGTTTTAGCAACGGGCGCCGAGTTTCGCGTACAGGAGGTGTTGATTTATGGGAAAAAAAACCAAAAGCATTTGCAATTGTATAAACATGCGGCGCGCCGCCAACGCGGTTACCGACTATTACGACCGTATTTTGAAACCCTCCGGTTTAACTGTCGGCCAATTTACTTTATTAAAAAATATAAACTGGCTCGGACATCCTTGCAGCGTCAGTGAGCTGGCCGAATGTTCGAATTTGGAAAGGACTACGGTGGCCCGTAATCTCAAACCGCTGTTCAACGTCGGCCTGATAGAAGATATATCCAAGCCTAACGGCAGAACCAGACAACTCAGGGTCACCGCGGCGGGACTGGAAGCCTTAGAAACCGCCTTGCCTTTATGGAAAACAGCCCAGCAGGGCTTCAAAGAAAATATAGGGACAGAAAACCTGAATATTTTTAACAACCTTATATACAAATTGGAAAACATATAATTACCTTTTTTGTAAGTAACGTTCCAGCTGTTTAACTAAAATATCCATTTCCTGATCAGTGCCTATGGAAATACGCAGATAATTATCAATGCGCGGTTTATCAAAATAACGGACCAATATTCCTTGTTCTTTCAGATACGCGAAAAGCTCGCCCGCTTTTACCTCCGGGTGGGAAACAAAAATAAAATTAGCTTTAGAATCAGGTATCATGAATCCTAAGTCGCTCAGCCTGTCCACGGTATATTCCCGGGTCCGCGTTATTTTCAACATGGTTTCCCGATGGTAGCTTTCATCCCGGATAGCGGCTACGGCTCCCGCACAGGCTAAACGATCCAGCAGATAACTGTTAAAGGAATTTTTTATGTTTTTAAGGCCGGCTATCAGGCCTTCGTCTCCAATAGCGTAGCCCACTCTGAGACCAGCCAGGCTGTGGGATTTGCTTAATGTGCGGACGATAAGCAAATTAGGGTAATCCCCGATCAATGGCGCCCCCGACTGCCCGCCGAATTCTATATAGGCCTCGTCAAGTATGACCAGCGACTTTTCCAAATTATATTTGATCACTGTAAGCAGTTTTTCCAAGCTCAAATATATTCCGGTAGGGGCGTTGGGGTTAGCTATTATGGCTCCGCCGTTAGCCCGGCAATAATCAAAATGATTTATCCGCAGTTGTCCGTCAAGAGGAACTGTCTGGTAAGGAATACCGAATATGTCAGCATACACCGTATAGAAACTGTAAGTTACGTCCGGGAACAGGACAGGAAGCCCTTCCGGATTAAAAAAAGCCTGAAAACAAAAAGCCAAAACCTCATCTGACCCGTTGGAACAAAAAATCTGCTCCGGCCTTACCCCTTCACGTTCAGCCAGAGCTACCCGCAACGCTGTATTTTCAGGATCCGGATACAGTCTCAATTCTTTAACGTCATACTCCTTTATTTGTTTAAGGACCTGCGGAGAAGGGGGATAAGGGTTTTCGTTGGTATTTAATTTAATGTATTTTTTGTTTTGCGGCTGCTCCCCCGGAGTATAAGGAATGACAGATTTAGCCTTATCAGATAAATAATTCATTAAAGCACCTCTTGAAATTTTGCCGCTGCCCGGCCATTATATAACTATCATAAACCATAAAAATCTTTCCAGGCGCTTTTTATTCTATACGCCATAAAATAAGGCAGGCGCCGCATGCAAGCTCAAGCGGTATTCCAGCACGCCCGCGCCGGCGGTACTATCGCTCCGCCGGCTCTGACGCCGCCATACGCTTTCGCAGCTGAAAAACCAGCAGCGCCGTACAAACAATGTTTTCAAACTTTTAGCGCAGAAGATTTCCGGCAATTACCATCCTTTGCGCCTCGGAAGTGCCTTCATATATTTCCGTTATCTTCGCGTCCCTCAGCAAGCGCTCCGCTTTTATTCCTTTGCAGTAGCCATAGCCTCCGTGCGCCTGAACCGCTTTGGAGGCCGCCCGCATACAGGTTTCAGCCGCGTAAACCTTAGCCATAGCCGCTTCTTTACTGTAAGGCAAACCTTGGTCTTTCAGCCAGGCCGCGTTAAGATATAAAAACCGGGCGGCGTTGATTTCAGTATACATATCCGCTACCCACCATTGGATAGCCTGATTTTTGGAAATAGGCTTTCCAAACTGAATCCTTTGTTTGGAATAAGAAATAGTTTCGTCTAAAGCCGCTTGGGCAATACCTACTGCTTGAGCCGCAATGCCGATACGTCCGTTATCGAAACTGCCCATAGCTATTTTTAACCCTTGTCCTTCTTCGCCGATCAAGTTTTTGGCAGGCACGCGGCAGTCTTTAAAAAACACTTCTGAAGTCTGTGAAGCTCTGATCCCCATTTTCATGATATGTTCGCCGATTATTAAACCTGGAGTCCCCTTAGGTACAATAAACGCGCTCATCCCCTTGGAACCCGCCGATTTATCAGTCCAGGCAAATACTACAAAAGTTTCCGCGACCGGCCCGTTAGAGGTAAAAGTCTTACCGCCGTTCAGAACATAATCGCCGCCATCCCGTACGGCTACTGTCAGAGCGGCGTTCACGTCAGTTCCCGCACTGGGTTCGGTTAACGCGAAGGCGCCTAAATGCTCTCCTTTACACATAGGTTTCAAATAAGTTTGTTTTTGTTCCTCGCTGCCGAAATAATTGATAGGGCCACAGGCCAATCCGGTATGAACCGACATGGTAAATCCGGTAGCCGCGCAGGATTTTGACAATTCTTCCACGGCAATAGCGTAAGTTACATAATCAGTTCCGCCGCCGCCATAAGCATTATCATAAGGCATACCCATGTAGCCTTGTTCTCCGAGTTTGGCAATAACTTCTCCTGGAAATCTGCTGTTTTCATCAATTTCCACCGCGATGGGATCAACATATTGTCTGGTAAATTCTCTCATATTCTGCCGAATGATTTCCTGTTCTTTAGTTAATTTAAAATCCATTTTTTTCTCCTTTCTGTTTAAGGCTCACAAGCTGATTTCTTTATAGACAGTATACCATATATTATGCGCTTTCCGCTATTTTCATCGCACTTTATTCTATTTCCCGCGTTCCGTTTCCATGAGCTTTATACAGGCAGCCGCTTCCCAGCCATAGCTTTTACTTTGCCGCCGGCAGCGGTCAATACTTGGACGGCCTCGCCCGTCGCGGCGTTCAGCGCCGCCGAATAAGCGCCGATTTCCGAAAACTCCTCCACGTCGGCGGGGTGAATCACACCACGTCCGAAATGTCCTCATACGTGGAGTAGAACGTACCCAATTATTGTCCCGCTACGCTGCTGCTTATTCCATTTTCACCGCCTCCGCCGGTGGTTTTGAGGGCCAATGGCGGACGCGGCAGCCATTCTCCGGAATATACCATAAAAATAAAGTTTGAGATTCGTATAATAATGTGCATAATTATTTTAAGATTAGATATTACGGGGGGAAAAACAAATGGCCGAACAACGCCTGCCGATAGTTTCACATTTGCGCCAGCCGCTAAATTTATTAAAATCCTGGAGAATTACATTTTTTCTTAAAAAAATTAACGCCGTCCGTACAATGTCTCAGAAGGTACTGTTTATCGGGCCTGATTATCGCGCGCTTAACGGATGGAATAGCCTGTTTGGGGAGCCTCTGATAATTGGCGGCGTGCGGATTAGGCCTGAATTTTACCGCGATTCACAGGCGAAAAACGCAGCCGCACTGGCGGTATGGAGAGGCTTTTCGGCGAAGAAACACGCTGAAAGGCGCGCCGAAGATGTACGGCGGGGGTTATTAAAAGCCCTCTTTAGTTGTATCGCGGCGCCCAGCCAAAGATTTTTATGTAAAGGAAGCAGTCACTAATGCCGGCCGTCATGCTTCAAGGCACCGGCTCGGATGTCGGTAAATCCGTCTTGGTTGCCGGGCTTTGCAGGCTGTTTACTGATCGGGGATTAGTGGTTCGTCCCTTCAAACCGCAAAATATGTCCAACAACGCGGCGCCAACTTACGACGGCGGAGAAATAGGGCGCGCCCAGGCTTTACAGGCGCAGGCCTGTCGTGTCCGTCCAAGCGCCGACATGAATCCAGTGCTTTTGAAGCCTCAATCGGACTTGGAGGCGCAGGTCATTGTACAGGGAAAAGTATACGGCAGGCTTCGCGCGGAAGATTTCAACAGCAGGCGCGCTCCGCTGTTGGATCTAGTCACGCAATCTTTTGAACGTCTGCGGGCTGAAAGTGACCTTGTTATCGTAGAAGGGGCCGGTAGTCCGGCGGAAATTAATTTAAGAGCCGGTGACATCGCCAATATGGGTTTTGCCCTGTCCGCCGGCGTTCCGGTTATCCTTGTGGGCGATATTGATCGCGGCGGCGTTATAGCGTCTCTGGTCGGTACCAAAACGGTTCTTGACCCTAAAGACGCGGCAATGATCAAAGGTTTTTTAATCAATCGTTTTCGAGGCGATACAGGGCTTTTCCGGAATGGTTACAGGACTGTTGAAGAACTGACCGGTTGGCGCGGTTTGGGCATTGTCCCTTGGATTGCCGCCGCGCGCAGCCTGCCTGAGGAAGACGCTATACCTGCCGATATAAGCGGCAGGGACGGTGTAACAATCGCGCTCCCCTTACTTCCACACATATCCAACCATGACGATTTTGACGCGCTCGAAGCTGAACCTTCCGTGCGTTTCGTCCGTGTGCCGCCGGGGCAGGCTTTGCCGGGAAACGCGCGGCTGGTCATATTGCCCGGAAGTAAAGCGACCATCAGTGATTTGGAGTTTTTTCGGGCGCAAGGATGGGATTTAGATTTAGTTTCGCATATTCGGCGCGGCGGATATGTGCTGGGCTTGTGCGGCGGTTATCAGATGCTGGGGAAAACTATCGCCGATCCGCTGGGGCTGGAAGGTGAACCTGGAGTGTTCGCGGGGCTGGGCCTGCTGCCTGTAAACACGATGCTTAATACTGACAAACGTGTGACGGAAGTCAATGGAATTAGCCTGCCTGACCGTACTCCGTTTCGTGGTTACGAGATTCATTGCGGGCAAACAGAGCCTGACTTTGGCGCCGCTGCCGCTCCTTTTCTCCAATTTTCCGGCGGCGGTCTGGACGGCACGGTTAGCGAAAACAGGCGTATAGCTGGCTGCTATGTTCACCGCTTGTTCGATGACCCGAAACAGCGGGCGCGCTGGCTGGCCACGCTTGGCGCCGCGTCAGACGGCATTGATCAAACGATAAAAGTTGATGCGGCGCTGGACGCTGTTGCCGCCGCGCTTGCCAACTGTCTTGACATCGAAAGAATTTTCAATATCGCTTCAACAGGCGTTTAATCTTCACTAATTTTTAAATTCCAACGCTTTACTGTCCCCGGGAATTTATTTCACCGGCTAATGTCCGCTATGTTCCATTTTATCCTTATTAACCCAAACAGCCCAGCGGCTTTCACAAAAGTTAAGCGGCCGCACCCATGAGATAATATTACTGAAAAAGAAGTCAGTTGCCATTTATGTACATAAACTCTCACTTACCGGTTACGGTTTCCCCGTTCAAAATCAGGTTCATGTTGCGCATCGCGCACATATTGCCGCACATAGAACAAGTATCTTTTTCTTCAGGCTGAGATTCCTCTCTGTATCGGCGCGGCTTTTCAGGCTCCAGGGCTATGCTGAACATTTTCTCCCAATCCAAAGCCTGACGCGCTTTGCTCATATTATCGTCCCAATCCGACGCGTTCGGTATTCCTTTAGCGATATCAGCCGCGTGCGCAGCTATTTTGGCCGCTACAATCCCCTCTTTCATATCTTCCAGCGTAGGCAGCCGCAAATGTTCAGCAGGGGTAACGTAACAAAGAAATGACGCTCCGTGCCAAGCAGCCAAAGCGCCGCCGATAGCGGAAGTTATATGGTCGTACCCGGGAGCGACGTCAGTAACCAGCGGACCCAAAACATAAAAAGGCGCGCCATGGCACAAAGTTTTTTGCAGCTTCATATTGGCTTCAATCTGATCCATCGGCATATGCCCGGGCCCTTCAATCATCACCTGTACATCGCGTTCCCAAGCGCGTTTTGCCAGTTCCCCTAAAACTATCAGCTCTTCTATCTGAGTAGCGTCGGAAGCGTCATGTATACTTCCCGGCCGGCAAGCGTCGCCGAGGCTGAGAGTTACGTCATATTCCCGGCATATTTCCAGCAATTGTTCATAATATTCAAAAAAAGGGTTTTCTTCGCCAGTCATTTCCATCCATGAAAACATAAGCGACCCTCCGCGAGAAACTATATTGGTAATACGCGAGCGGTTTTGCTTAAACCTTTTGGCAGTCGCTTTATTCATCCCCGCGTGTACGGTAATAAAATCCATACCGTCTTCAGCGTGGATACGCGCTATATCCAGCCATTCTTCCGGCGTGATATCTTTTAAAGACTTGTTGTAATAAACTAAAGCGTCGTAAATGGGAACCGTTCCTAGAAGCGCAGAACATTCCGCTGACAGCCGGCGGCGAAAAGCCCGTGTATCTCCGAAAGTACTTAAATCCATGATGGCGTCAGCGCCCATCAACGTGGCGTGTTGAACTTTATTCAGCTCCATCTCGTAATTCCGGCAATCTCTCGACGCCCCTAAATTGACATTTATTTTAGTGCGCAGAACACTGCCGATAGCCCTGGGAGAAATATTTTCATGCCTAATGTTGCGGGGCAAAACCGCTTCACCTTTGGCAATTAAATCCATTAGTTTCTGTTCTGTAATATTTTCCGTCACGGCAGCTTTTTTCATTTCAATTGTCGCGATCCTTTTTTTAGCCGCTTCCATTTGGGTTTTATACATTTTCATAAAAAAACCACCTTTCTCCTCACTTTTATATTCAGGAAAACGATGGATGTGTATAATTTATATTAACGCTCATTTCGACTTATGTACAAAATCGCCGCCATATATACATCCGCATTTTCCTACGGCGGAATTACCCGCATCAGGTTCAAAGGGTTCGGCTATACGCCATCTCAGCCTCAAATTCAGCACCCCATGCCGATCAAAATTTATTAAATTGCAGACCAATAATCACATCTTATGTAAAACCGCTAATCGGCTACAGCCGGAAAAGGGTCAGTGAACACCCGCGCGGACAATTCCAGATCCAAATTGTATAATAAACTCAGATTATCCCCTATAAAACTGATTTTGTTTAATATTTCATTGGCGCTGGCCTCTTCTTCAATCTGTTCGTTTACATACCACATGATAAAATTATAGCTGGCATGATCGTTTTCCTTTAACGCCATAGTAGCTATATTATTGATCAGGCTTGTAACATATTCTTCATGAGCAACAACTTTTTTAAAAACATCCTGAATACTGTCTAAAGCTATTTCCGGCTTTTTAATATCAGCAAAAACCGGAACTCCGCCGCGTTCCAAAATATGCTGATATATATGCGTCCCGTGCGCCATCTCTTCCTGAGCCTGGATAAAGAGCCAGTTGGCTATACCTTTAAAACCGGCACGGTCGGCGTAAGACGACATTATTAAATACAAATAAGCTGAGTAGTATTCAGCGTTCACTTGGTCACTAAGAGCTTTAGCAATGTTTTCTTTTATCATAAACATATCTCCTTTAAAAAATATAACTGTCAGCGTAAATGACGTTACACGCCGGCCTGTCCGGTGAGCATATACTTTTCATACATACTCCCTTGGACATTCCAAGCAAACATATTATAATCCACGATTAACATTTATGTCAATAAAACCCCAGCGCCATTGCAAAATATATGATACAGGAAAAAGCAAAGAGCTTTCGTCTGCCAATAATTGACGCGTGAACGGCAGCCCAAAGGCAGTACGGCAACACGGCAGGCTGTTCCTCTCGCCTTGTATGTCCGCCGAACCTGGGAACTGACGTCTGCAATCCTCGCGTAGACAGCACTGTCCCCTTCCCCTTTTTTCGGCTGCTCGCTCCGAACCACACCTCTTACATTAGAGGCCTGTCCTAAAACTTAGCAACCATGACCGGAACGTAACATAATGTGACATATGGACACTTCGGAACCCACTATATTCTGCGATTTATTCATATCAATTTTCTTATATCATAATAATGTGCGGACATTTTTCACCGGTAAAATAAATGGGGCCTCTAACAACTGACGGTGTGCGGATTCGGGCCGAAGATGCGCGGCGGCGGGGGTTATTAGAGTTTCTCTAAAATAATTGAAAGCTGGCATTAGCGCTGAAATTTATTCATAATTCCGATACTGGTTTTCCTGTTACTTATGCCGCTTAATGCCGCAGGCGGCTTTTGGGGTACGGCTTGGCTTCATTCAAGCCATAACAAAAAACGGAACGATAGCGTCCCGTTTTTGTTAACAGATTTTATAAAATTTATAAACCTAAAGGATTCCCCTTTGGGTTAAATTACGGCTATTTTACAGGCGTTCAACCACTAAAGCGGTACCCATGCCGCCGCCTATGCACAAAGTAGCAAGCCCGTACTTGGACTGCCTTTTCTGCATTTCATATAACAGGGATACTAATATACGTCCTCCGGAAGCTCCGATAGGATGTCCCAGAGCTATCGCTCCGCCGTTAACATTGACTTTATCCATTTGTTTATCCCAGCCCATGTCTTTAGCAACCGCTACCGCTTGAGCGGCAAAAGCTTCATTAGCTTCTATTAAATCCAAATCGTTAACCGTCAGACCGGCTTTTTTAAGGGCTTTAGTGCTTGAAGGAACCGGGCCGATACCCATGATTTTAGGATCGACACCCGCTGATGCGTAGCTGAGGATTTTGGCAAGAGGTTTAACGCCTAATTCATCCGCTTTTTCCTTGGACATAACTAATATAGCGGCGGCGCCGTCATTAATGCCTGAAGCGTTGCCGGCTGTAACACTGCCGTCTTTTTTGAACGCGGGTTTCAGTCCCGCCATTGCTTCTAAAGTGGTTTTCCTTGGATGTTCGTCGGTATCAAAAACCACATCGCCTTTTTTGCCTTTTATGGTCAAAGGAACGATTTCGTCTTTAAAGCGTCCGGTTTCGATGGCTTTCAAAGCCAATTCCTGGCTCCTGAAGCCCAGCTTGTCCTGTTCTTCCCTGGTATTTCCCCATTGGTCATTAATATTTTCAGCGGTTACTCCCATATGATAGTTATTAAACGCTTCCCAAAGACCATCTTTGATCATGAGATCTTCCAGCACTCCATTCCCCATGCGGTATCCGCTTCTGGCCTGGTTCAACGCAAACGGAGAGGCACTCATGTTTTCCATACCGCCTGCCAATACGGCGTCGGCGTCTCCGGCTTTGATAATCTGAGCCGCTAAACTCACAGTTCTTAATCCTGAACCGCAGACTTTGTTAATGGTAAACCCGGTTACTTCCTGAGGAATACCTGCTTGGATTATTGACTGGCGCGTTACATTCTGCCCTAAGCCTGCTTGCAGGACACAGCCGAATATGACTTCATCCAGGATTTCCCCCTTCACGCCTGCCCTTTTCAAAGCTTCCGCCATTACCAAGGCACCTAAATCTTTAACCGGCACATCTTTCAGCGCTCCGTTAAACGTACCTACCGCTGTTCTACACGCACTTGCAATCACTACTTCCCTGGACATAAAACTCCTCCTTTTTATTATCTATAAACTGTTAAAAAATAAACCAACTACGTCATTTACCGCGTTCATTACATAGTAACAATATTGATTGATAGACTAACTCGCCTGTAGCAGGTGTTAAAACTCCTGGCCATACACAACCGCCAATAAAACTTTTTTTAACGCTTTTAAACATAGCCCCCTTCCTTTAAAATAACTGTTTAAAATCGCAAAGGAAACATTGTTAAAAACTTGATATATACATTAGATACTTTAATTGTATTTTTAATAACGGCGACTGTCAAGGATATTTAATTACATTTATATCCCGCCCGGCAGCGGTAAAGTAAAAAAATGATAACCGGAAAGGATATTATCAGGAATAAAATGGGATTCTCATCTATATTGCCAACCGTATTAATCTTTAAAAATATCCGGATTTATTTGTTTAAACATTTCCTGATACCCGAGCAAAGAGGGATGGCCTCCGTCAGCTAATAACAATTCGCCGCGAAGCATCCCTTTCCCGTCATAAAATCCCGCGTTAAAATCGATTGTTTCAATATTATTTTCTTCCGCGTACTTAATAAGCCAGTTCCGGATACGGCTGAGTAAATTTTCATAATAATCATCGTCAAAAGGGGTAGGCAATCCTAATATTACCTTAATACCGCTATTCATAGCTCTTTCTGTCATATTCCTGAAATTGTCCAGGATGCGGTCACGGGAGTCAGCTAAAATCACATCATTGGCTCCGCCCATAATTACTACATGACTGGGGCGCTGTTTTACAACATCCCGCTCAAAACGCATCCGCATCTGCGAAGTAGTGTTCCCGTTGATTCCCTTGTTAATCACTTCGGCCGCTAAAGTTTTTTTCAGCTGATAAACCCATGAATATTCCGGCCCAAAAGGAAATCCCCAAGTTATGCTGTCTCCTATGCAAATTATTTTCATATTTTCTCCCCGCCGCCCCTTTTACTGCGGCAAATTGTTCTGCGCTTCCGTCGTCTGGACGTCTGGCGCCTGCTGCGGCTCCGGCTTAAGCCCGGACAACTGTTCCAGCTGTGATAAAACATTATTGAGGCTGGTCAAGTTTTCTCCGTAAGCCTGCCAGTCACCTTCTTTTATACTCAGGTCGGCTTTATCATAATATTCGCGCGCCAACTGGATGAGCTGATCAATACTCTGCTCCGAAATTCCGCCTGGAGAGGTTGCGCCGGCAGTGCTTTCCGTGTTTATCGGTTTGATGGAAGTACTGTCCAAATTCCCGAAAATTGCCTTTAAGGCGGCGTCCAGAGTAGGCTCCATTACGATTTTATTGCCGAAAGCCACGATTACCCTTTTTAATTCCGGCAAATTGCTGTTCTCCGCTATTAGATACAAGGGTTCCACATACAAAAGCGAGGTATCTATAGGAATGATCAATAAATTCCCCCGGTAAACTTTTGAGCCTTGCTGATTCCAAAGGCTAAGCTGCTGGGATATAACGGTATCCTGGTTGACTCTTGATTCAATCTGTTCCGGCCCGTATATAGTTTCCTGCTTGGGAAAATTATAAACCAATATCTTGCCGTAGTTTTCCCCATCCATTCTCGCGCACATCCAGGCTATCATGTTTAGGCGCATGTTGGGAGAATACGGCAGCATCAGCGTATATTCCGGCGCTTCTTCTTCCGGAAGCCGCATCAGCAGATAATAGGGCTGGACTTGAGTTGATTCCGAACCGACAATCTCTCTCGGCACTACCCACATATCTTCCTTATTGTAAAAAACAGTGGGATCCGTCATGTGAAAAGTACGGTAAATGTCCGCTTGTATTGAAAATATGCCTTCCGGATAACGAATATGCTGCTTTAAACCTTCCGGCATATCAGACAAAGGCTTATACAAACCGGGAAATATTTTGCTGAAAGATTGAATAATCGGGTCTTTGGCGTCCGCGATATAAAACACCATTTCTCCGGTGTAAGCGTTACAGGTAATCTTGACGGAATTTCTGATATAATTTTCCCCGAGCGCGTTATACGGTTGTGAATAGGGATATTTATCCGATGTCGTATAAGCGTCCAGCATCCAGTAAAGCTCCCCTTCCGGCGTTATAACCGCGTACGGGTCGGAGTCG
>JAISWS010000091.1 GCA_031270725.1 Syntrophomonadaceae bacterium
TTCTTCGCTTTCCAGGGCTGGGACATAAAAATAAAGTATCTGAAAATCCAGCGCCGCACTTTCCTGGAGCGGGAAAAAGAGCTTACGAAAGCGGAATACGAGCGTCTCCTGCTGGCGGCCAAACGGGGCGAAAACGAGCGTCTGAACCTGGCCATGCGGACTATATGCTCCACCGGCATACGGGTGTCCGAACTGAAATCCGTCACCGTGGAAGCGGTAAAGGCGGGCGAGGCGTTTATCACCAACAAAGGCAAAACGCGGATAATCTTCATCCCGAAAAAACTAAAGCCGTTATTACTCGCCTACGCTAAAAAACGCGGAATCAATTCGGGCTGTATCTTCGTTACCAAAAGCGGCAAAGCCCTGGACCGGCGCAGCATATGGGCGGACATGAAAAAACTGTGCGGGAGCGCCCGGGTCGCGCCGTCAAAAGTCTTTCCCCATAACCTGCGGCATCTGTTCGCCCGCGCATTTTACTCGGTGGAAAAAGACATCATGCGCCTGGCGGATTTACTGGGCCATTCAGATGTAAAAACCACGCGTATTTACATCATGGAGAGCGGGGCTGAACACCGGAAAATGGTAGACGCGTTGGGGTTGGCGGCCGGATAAAGACAGAATTGCATTTCTGTCCTAGCGGTTGTATCGCGAAAAATAATGTTCCGCTTTATTCGACATTATATACATTATAAATAAAATAAGTTAAAGTTTGCAAACGTTTTATAAGATGGGTTTATACATATGGTCACACATTTACCGCGTGACAAAAGAACCAGCGAGAATTTGGCTTTGCCGCTGGCCGCTTTGCCATGCCTTTTTTTAAAAGCATTTTCCTTTTTTTCTTAAACTGAGCGCTCATCCCCTCTTTGTTATTTTTTCAAGGCTAAAGGTTATGACAGAAATGCAATTCCGTCATGTGGCGCGCGGAAAGGGGGAAGCTGAATGAAAATAAACCGCCGTAGTCAGGCGTAAAGGGCTGGCCTTTATAAACGGAACGCTCATTTTAGAAAACGGAACGCCCATTTTAGAAAATAGAACGCTCATTTTAGTAAAATAGAACGCTCATTTCAGAAAATGGAACGCCCATTTTTTAAAGCCGTCCGGCGGGGGTAAAAACACTAAGATCAATTAAGGAGGGATAGCGAATGGCAATCAAATTAAAAAAGATACAGCGGGCAAACCCGATGGACCAGGCTCAGGTAAAATGGTATCTGACGCAGGAGAAATCAGGCACGGTGGACATGTCGCGCATCGTCAAGGACATTCAGAACCGCTCGGCGCTGACCGCCGGGGACGTGCGCAGCGTGCTGGACAATCTGGCGGAGGTTTTGCCGGTATATCTGCGCCTGGGGCAGACGGTAAATTTACAGGGCTTCGGCACCTTCCGGGCGTCGGTATCCAGCGAGGGCACGGACACGGCGGAAGAGCTCACCGCCCGCAAGGTGAAGAATGTCAAAATCGCCTTTCTGCCCGGTAAGGAATTGAAACAGAGTCTGGCTGCTCTGTCTTATGAAATCATCCCGTAAGCGGAAAAACGATTAAGTTCATTTTTATAAGTGTGAGTGGATTTTTGAAAACAAAATGATTCTATGCAAAGAAATAGACAGACAGGTAACTTAACAAAAAAGTGTTGGGTGGAAAAAATATTTTAACGGGAGAGTGAACAAATGAAAAAAAGAAAAATTTTGAGTATCTTACTGACGGCGGTATTCTTCTTGCAGCTGTCGCCGCTGGGTATCGGTTCCGTATGGGCGGATGAGAACGAGACAGGTGGTTTTATCGCGGAGGAAAGTGTTGGAGACGCGGCGCTTGCTAACGAAGATGCGCTGACGGACGAAAACGAACGTTCAGATGAGTTTAGCGCGCCGTTGGACAATAAAACCGAAAATTTACAAACTGAGTTGTCGCTTTTTGGAACTGCGGATGATCCTGTATCGAGGGATATTGTCCTGATCTTTGACCGATCGGGGAGTATGAGCGGGAATCCATTAACACAGGCCAAAAAAGCCGCGATCAACTTCTGCCAGCAATTGCTTTCGGACGGTACCCATGATGTGCGCGTCGCTGTCGCCGCTTTCGGCAGTTCTGTGAGTTTGCGTGGTTTTACAAATGATTTAACTGACTTAACCAATTTCATAAACGGTCTTTCTGATGGTGGCGGCACGGATCTGACCAGCGCTTATAATAAGGTGCAACAGCTGATAGACAGTGAGCAGAGAGCAGATTCCAAAATTTCTATTGTCACCCTGTCGGACGGAGACCCTAACTCTATGAGCACGGCGAAAACAGCGGCGGACAAGCTGATGGCAAAATATGATATGTATAGCGTGGGCTTTTTGCACTCTTTAAGCGGTTCATCCAAGACGCGCTGTGCTGATTTCCTCAAAAGCGTGCAAAACAAAGGTTATTATGAGGTGGTGGACGGAGATTTATTGGAGATCGAACTGGGGAGTATCGCCGAGAATATAATGTCTGATAAAACCATTAAATTCGGCGCGAACAAAATAGAGCGAAGCGTGTCCGTAAAGTGGGGTAAAGGATTATTCTATGATGCGGCTGACAAGGAATACGACGCCGATCTTGCGCTCGTCTCGGCGGCGCTCAGTTCGGCGATTTACGACGGCGGAAAAGAGCGGGGATATTATATCAACAAAGCCTTGGAAGAATTAGGCTTCACAGAGCATTTGCCGCTCCCTGTCGATCAGACGGGACAACCGGACAATTTCAGGCATACCATTGGGCATCAGGTGATGACAGATAAAAATGGGAACAGCTACAATCTGATTGTAGTAGTACTCAGAGGGACAGAAGGTTTTGCAGATGGGCTCGCGAATCTCAATGTTTTCTTGGGGGCTGACGCGGAAGGATATCATAGAGGTTTCAGCGCCTACGCAGAGAAAGCACATGAAACATTAACAACCTATCTTTCCGGTAAAGGATTAAATGAAAATGAACCCAGCACCCGAACAAACAAATATTTAATTGTCGGGCATAGTCTTGGAGCGGCTGCGGCAAATATATTGGGCAAGTATTTAATTGCAGGACGCAGTCCTGATGTGGAAGATATATTGAGACAGAACGTAATTCAGGAACTCTCAAGTGAGGCGAATACATACGTTTACACAATAGCTTCACCTAATATGGTGGCTCCTAAGGAAGTGGCTCCTCTTGCTACAATACCAAACCTAAAAAATATCTACAACGTTGTAAATCCATTTGATACGGTCACCGGTTTGCCTCCCTTTGGCAGGAAACTCGGCACGACATTAGCGCTGCCCACGGAAGAAAAGGTCACCGGAACCTCAACAACAGCTTTTGAGTTTGAGACTTTTTTGGCAGGAAAAGGATACGTAGCAGTTATCCCAAAACTGGAAGATCCCGGGCAGTTTAAGCAGCGAGACGCGCAGGATTTCAATTTTACTAAAAAGTATAAACAAAAGGGCGCGGACGACTCTACCGCGCGGACAAGAACGGAACTCTATACGGAACTCAAAAGCGAATACGTTGAGTGGGTTAAAAGCAAACCGTATTTTGGACAGTTCGTTACGGAGTACAAAAAAATTATGGGCAGCGGAACGAGCGACATCGACGCTGTCAACGCCATAGACGATCACGATTACCAGGCCTATGTCGCCTGGATTAAGAGCAAGCCTCAGCTCTATGAGGAAACTACTCCCGGGGAATATGACCTATACACCAGCCGCTATATAAAAATCAGTATCAAATGCCCGGTGGACGTCTCCGTATATGACGCGTACGGGGTGCTGGCAGGTCAGGTGGTAAACAATGTTGTTGACGAAACCGTCGTCACCTCAAGAGACGTTTTGGTGCAAGTGGACGGCGACGATAAATATCTCTATTTATTATCAGAAAGCAATGACGACTACACTGTACTCCTGACGGGGACGGATGACGGAAGCATGGAATACAGTATTGAAGAGATCAGCCTTTTGGATGGTAAGCTGCTGGGGCAGAAAGTTTTCACTAATGTGGCACTGTCCACCGGCAAGCAAATGATAAGCACTGTCGGCGGCGCTACCGAAACTTTAAAGAGCCGTCTGTTCACGTTTGATGAAGATGACAATCTGGTAAAAGAAATTGCTACCGACGGCACGGAAAAGGCTGTCAGTTCCGGCACTTCCTCCAGCGGGGGCGGTGGTGGAGGCGGTGGAGGCGGTTCTTCCTCCGACGCCAACTCAACAGAAATACCAAAGGCCACTGAGGATAAAGCCCAGATAGAACCGCTGGAAACGCCATCTGACTCATGGACCAACCCGTTCAGGGATGTTTCAGAAGCAGACTGGTTTTTCGGAGATGTGAAGTACGCGGTAGCCAACGGCCTGTTCGCCGGCACGTCCGCTGACACTTTCAGCCCGAATGTTCCCATGACCAGAGGAATGTTAGTTACGGTACTCGGACGGCTTTACGGAGCGGACGCCGGAGCTTACAGCGCCAGCAGCTTCAGCGACGTAGAAGCGGGGCAGTATTACGCTCCCTATATAGAATGGGCGCAACAGGCCGGCATAGTCAGCGGCGTCGGCGACAATAGGTTCGCGCCCGATGTGTCAATAAGCCGACAGGATTTAGCGGCACTGCTGATGCGTTACGCGAATTTCAGCCAAAAACAGTTCCCCGCGACCCGGCAGTTCGTTACCTTCGCGGATGACGCGCAAATAGCGGATTACGCGAAAAACTCCGTGCGGAGCCTTTACAACGGCGGCATAATCAGCGGCAAGCCGAACAATGTCTTTGATCCGCGGGGTAGCGCGACCCGTGCGGAAGTAGCGGCCATGATGCACAGATTTATCGAAGCGGCGAAGTAAGCGCTTATATACGGAAAAAATAACGCGAATATCATAACGGCAAAGCCCCGTCAGAGATGGATTGTTCCAAGTTCTGGCGGGGCTTTGTTTTATATAAATTCTTCCCCGGAGCATAGATTATTTTATTTACTACTGGATACCCAGCAGGGGGCGCAATGACGAAAACGCAGGGGGCGGTTCGCAAACCGCCCCCTATAGCACAGCCTTTTAGTATGGTATTTAAGCTTCGCTGTCGGTCAGCACTCAGCGAGGCGGTAGATATTCTACTAATTTCCGCATGATGTCGTCAATTATTACTGGTTTTACCAGATGAGCGTTCATGCCGGAAGCCAAGGCGTTGTTGACGTCTTCTTTGAACACGTTGGCGGTCATAGCGATGATGGGCACCGTTTTGGCGTCCGGTAAATCCAGGGCGCGAATATGACGTGTGGCTTCATACCCGTCCATTTCCGGCATTTGTATATCCATAAATATGATATGGTAGCCTCCTTCTTTGGCGGCGAACATATCCACCGCCCGCCTGCCGTTTTCGGCGCAGTCAATTTGCAAGCCGGTGGGATTTAGAAGCGCGAGAAGAATTTCACGGTTTATCTCTATATCCTCGGCGACCAGCGCGCGGAAAGAGGAAAAGTCATACGCTTCGGGCAATAAATTTTTAGAGTTCTCCCTGCCTGGCGCTTCCCCGCGTCTTAAAGCGAGGGAAAAGGAAAATTCCGAGCCTTGTCCCAGCTCCGATTTTGCCCATATCTTTCCGCCCATAAGCTCTACTATATGTTTGCTTATAGATAATCCCAGCCCTGTTCCGCCGAATTTCCTCGAAGTGCTTTTGTCCGCCTGCTCGAAAGAATGAAAAAGACGCGGCATTTGTTCGGCAGTTATACCTATACCAGTGTCTTTTACGCTTAGCAGGAAAGAAAATTTCAGTCCGTCAGGCTCTTCCGGTTCATAAGGTTGTACCGTCAGGGAGATACGGCCTTCGTTCGGGGTAAATTTTACCGCGTTGGAAAGTAAATTAGTTATAACTTGCGCCAGCCTTTGCCGGTCACCTATTAAATAGTCCGGCAGGGCAGGGTCTATCGCGATTGTAAAAATCTGTCTTTTACTTTCAACGCTGAAATTTATTATATTTTTGATGTCATTTATCATTGCGCGAAAATCAAACGCTTCCTCAAAAAGTATCAGCTTGTTGGCTTCTATTTTGGACATATCCAAAATGTCGTTTATTACTCCCAGCAAATGAGTGGCGGCGGTTTCTATTTTTTTGATCCCTTCCCGGTAGGCGTTTACGTCGGAGGAATTTTTTAGAATTGCCGCCATGCCTATTATCACGTTCATAGGAGTGCGCATTTCGTGGCTCATCTGCGAGAGGAAATCGCCTTTGGCTTTACTGGCTTCCATAGCGTGTTCCAATGCTTCAAGGCGCTGTTTTTCAGTAATCTCACGCGCTATCACGCCCGCGATTATATTGCTGACGGTGGCGGCAAGCTGCGAATCACTGTCACTCCAGCGGCGTGTTTGGGCATGGTCCTCTATGCTCAGCACTCCCCAGAAAATACTGTTCACGTACAGCGGCACCAGGATAAAAGACTTTACTCCAAAGGCGGCGAGGGCATCTTTGTATCGGCTCCCGAAGTCTTTAAAGGCGTCATTGCAGCAAAGCGCGGATATAACGTTTGTGTCTGACAAAAACTCCGGAAAACTGGCGCGCGCAATCTCAAGACAGGAAGCGGACGGCGGCGTCAGATATTCCGACGCTATCCAGGAATAATCGTAACCGTGATCGGCGGCCGGATGGATATGTACGCGGGTCGCCTTTAAAAATTCGCCCATGCGTTTCAGTTCATCGGCTATCCGCGTGGAATTTTCGACGGTAATAAAACTTTGTGAGATAGAGGACAGAAGTTCCTGCTGGCTCAGGCGCTCGCGAAGCTGGCGTTCGCGCCTTATGTGCAGGAACACGTTAAAACTGCCGCTCACCACGACTATGAGTATACAGGCGACAAGCAGAAGTGAAAGCGTCCTTAAACTATTGCGGACGGCGATGATTTGTTCGTCTGTTATGTCAATGCCCGCTATGGCGAGCACGCTTTTCCCATCGCTTGAAAATATAGGCGCGAAAGCGGAAAGAAGGCCGCTATATCCTTCAGAATAAATCGAGAATTGAGTTGTCGCGGCCTTACCGCTCAACGCTATAAAAGGAGCTTCTTCCATCTCCAGAGGTTCGGTTTCAAGGGTATAAGAATCTTCCGTTAAATCATTGTCTATAACGGGCTGCAGCGTATTACTTCCGTCAGGGGAGAGTATATAGTAGTAGGCGTAGAGTACGTTGTTTTCTTCGGCAAAATTAATGAGACGCTGTTTGAGTTCTCCGTAAAGCGGTTTTTCCATGTCGTCCGGAACCATCAGCTCCGCTACTTCTTCCGGTTCGATCTGTGAGGCTAAATTGCGGCTGATAGCGAGCAGGCGCTGTTCTATATCTTCATCCATGTAATCGGCTATGGATGTCATCATAGAAGCTACATAGATAGACAGGAAGAACACTAGCAACGCGGAAACAAAAAACAGCCCTATTCCGATACTGTCAAAAATATTTCTCCGCAAGCCGATCACTCTTTCTTTATGCAAACATTATTTTACAGATAATTTAAATAAACCAGACGGCGTTTGACCATTGGGGGGCGTTTCTTTAAAAAGGAGTGTGATTTTTGTACCCGTCCCGTTTCATTTATTTTATATAAAAAAAGAAGGCGATGCAATATAATAACAGAAAAGCAATCTTTACAGGTGAGTAATATGGCGAATAATGAGTTATTAGGACAGATTATGGTCAAAATAGGGACGGTCACTGAAAAAGAAGTTGAAACGGCTTTAATGGAACAGGAAATCAGCAAAGAGAAAATCGGGCGGATATTTGTCCGTCAGGGGCTTATTACCGAGGATCAATTACTGAAGGTGCTGAGTGATTTATGGGGAATTCCTCTGGTGCAGATAGAAAAAACGGAACCTGATTCTAACCTGTTTAAGATGATACCGTTTTCCCTGCTGAAAACCCATAAAATTTTGCCTTTAAGCCTTAATAAGCAATATCTGACGGTGGCTATGGCTGATCCTATGAACACGAAAGCGATTGACGAAGTTCAAATGGCTACCGGTTTTAACGTTCTGCCGGTTTTAGCCGGAGAAAGTGATTTGCGGATCATGCTCGGGCGGCATTTGACTTTTTACAAAGATTTTGAGACGGAACAAAGCACGGCGGGATTGGGCGGCGAAACCGGCGGCGGGCAGGAAACGGGCGCAAGTGAAGAACAACTGGTAATAAACAATCCTTTGATCGATATGGTGGATTCTATTTTAATAAAGGCTGTTCGCGCGAGAGTCAGCGACATACATATCGAACCGCTGGAAAAAAAGCTCTTGATAAGATTCAGGATGGACGGAGTTTTATATCCGGTATTTTCCTTACCTCTTTCGGCGAACTCCGCGGTGGTTTCTCGTCTGAAAATTTTGGCCGGCATTGATATTGCGGAAAAAAGGCTGCCGCAGGACGGACGCCTCAGAATGTTGATAGACCGGCATCAGGTGGATTTCAGGGTCGCTACCTTACCTACTTATTACGGCGAGAAAATAGTGCTGCGGATTCTGGATAAAAACCAGGCCGTTAATAAATTAGAGCAATTAGGGCTGACTGCGGCCAATTACGAGTACATGGCTCAGCTGGCGCAAAAGCCTCATGGTTTAATTCTGGCTACGGGGCCAACTGGCTCCGGCAAAACCACTACTCTATATTCTCTTTTAGGTCTGATTGACGCTGGGCGAAAAAATGTTATTACTATAGAAGATCCCATTGAATATACTCTGCATGAAATAAATCAAGTACAAACAAATACTAAAGCCGGATTGACTTTTGCTTCCGGATTGAGGGCTATATTGCGCCAGGATCCGGATGTTATCATGGTAGGGGAAATCAGAGACCGTGAAACAGCTGAATTAGCGGTACATACCGCGCTGACCGGGCACCTGGTAATGTCAACCCTGCATACCAACAGCGCCGCCGGAAGTATTGCCAGGCTGGTCGATATGGGTGTTGAAGGTTATTTATTAGGAGCCGCTTTGATTGGAATTATTTCTCAGCGTCTGGTGAGAAAACTTTGCCGGAACTGCCGTGAACCTTATGTTTTGAATACTAACATATGCCGCAAATTAGGCTTGCCTCTTGATGAAGAAATTGTTTTGTATCGGGCGAAGGGCTGTCAGTTGTGTAGACAAACAGGATACCAGGGACGGATTGCTATCCATGAAATAATAGTTTTGGGTTCGCTGGTAAAGAAACTTCTTGAACAAGGGCTTTTCGCCGAGGACAGAATCGCTGATGAAGCGCGCTCAGAAGGACTGATTGAGATAAAAAATGACGGATTGTTGAAAGCCAGGCAAGGCATTACGTCTTTAGAAGAAATAATGCAGGCCGTTTTATTGGGTTATTGAAATACCGCTGTCATATAATGCCGTATATTGCCTGTTATTCATTTTATTTATGTCATTATTCATTGCCCCTTATATAAAAACTTACAATGAAAATGAGGGTGTAATAATATTAGAAGTATATTTCATGGAAGAAAAACGCGGATATATAAATATTACAGATGATAAAATTAATTCGATAATATCATGCGGGGTGAAAAGTTTTAAGGGGTTAATGAAACGGGCTGAAATATATTTTAATTATATAAATGGAAAAAAGGAGGGATATTATATGAAAAAACATTTGATAATTGGCGCTGACCCTTTTCCGCCGTATCAATATTATGATACAAATGGGATTTTGCAAGGGGCGGATTATGAAAAAATTAAAAATGCGGGCATTAAGGCCGGTTTTGAACTTGAATTTTTGATTGAAGATTGGGTATTGATTGAGCAAAAATTTTCACAAAAGAAATTGGACGCCGTTTTTCAGTTGCCTAAAACTCCTGAACGGGAAGAAAAATATTTGTTTTCAAAATTATTGCGTAATGGTATTACCGAAGTAGTTACAGGGCATACAACTCTTGAAATTTTCTCCATAAACGAAATTGAGGCCCCAAAATACACTTTGGGTATAGTAGAGGGAATATCGTATGGTGAGGA
>JAISWS010000106.1 GCA_031270725.1 Syntrophomonadaceae bacterium
CCTGTAGGTACATTTTCTCAAACTCCAAGACCGGCTTGTTTCCGGGTGAAAAGGCGTCGTATCAACGTAAACGCAGTCTTTAGCTGTTTCGTTTTCATTTTTTAAGTGGCAAACTCGGGATATATCAGCGGCTTTTTGATTTATTTCCACCGCTGAAAACTCACAATCCGGCAGCAAAGTTTTAATTGCATCAATATTGTTACCGATATTAGCGCCAAATTCTATTATTGACTTAATATTTTTGGTTTTTTCAAGAATTTTTGAAAAAAGATTGATGTTAGCCGCAATCAGCTTTTTATCACTATTGCGTGATATATAGTCATCCCCAAATTCACCTGCCCAAAAAGATTCTTGTTTGGTCTTGAAATTTTTCATCATGCTTTACTCCGTTACTTTGTACTCACCGAAATCTGACATTCGTCTCCGCTACTTTGCAACTCTCAATTTTACCTAATATTATACACTTTTCTTATGCTAAAACCAAAGGCTATAAATACGTAAGACACAGTTTTCTTTTTTTAAGAAACACACACAGCCACCCGCCAAAAGAACCCATATCATTGCTAACATATTTAATGGAAAAGATAACGGTTTTTTATTGACTACTACTTCATCTTATCGAACTAAACCTCTTAATTTTTTACTGATTTCATGATTTTTCCTGAAATTCTTTTTACAGGGGGCTTCTAATAACTGACAGTGTGCAGATCCGGACCGAAGATACGCGGCGGGGGTTATTAGAGGTTCCCTACAATAAGAATTGTCGCGCCATTCTGTCACTAACGTTTTTCTATTCCTCTCTGTATTCCAGTATACTTTTCCTAGCCGGCAAAGCTTTTAACATTAAAAAAGTTTTTTCAGAGATTAGCTGTTTTTTTCTTCTCCGTTAAAGCCTTGGAACCTATTAATTGTCCCAATATCGCGAATCCTATAAAAAAAGGAATAAACATCTTAGGCGTATCCAGCCAAATACGCAGAGGAATGATCAACGGTATTGAGGCGTGTATCATTAACAGCCACATAAATGTCATTTTTTTATATCTTTGACGATACCTGCCCAACCAGATATTAGTCGTCAGAGAGATTATAGAAACTACCGCAAAACCCATCATAAACATACAACCTTTTATCCTGATATTCAATCATTCTTATTGCCGCTCAATGTGATTTTGAGCTGTTCCCCACACTCATAGATCCCCATCACGGCATATTACCCGCATACTTATCCGTCCATTCTTCATATTTTTAACTTTATAAAAGTCTTTTGCTTTTATTTTATAATAATTCAACCTGCCAGACCTGGCAAGAATATCCTCCGCGCCTCTTATACGCTCTGAACATTTACCCTAACCGCTAACCAATCTGATACCTTAAATCGATAATTATTATAACGGCGTATCCGGAAACATTGTAATTACGCCGCTGTTTGGCGTCGATAGTCCTGCTGTCTGCGAAAGCGGAATATTTTTGTCGGAGGCGCTGAAAAAACAAACAATTTTATTTCAAAGCAGAGGTTTTTTATGTTCAAAAGAATACTGACCATAATCGCTGTGGTTTTTATTACAATCGCAGCCGCGTTTTCAGGAGTTTGTTTCGGGTGGAAACTGCTGGGTTTCAAAACTTGTATTGATCCTGCCTCTATAAAACTGGAATACATAGATGCAGATGATGATTACATTACTTTAAAAGGTAGCGTAACAGCCAGTAACGCTTCATTTTTAGGCTATATTTATGAAATCAGAGACAGAAATGTCTATATAGGATTACACTATAATAAAATATCCGGCTATTTTAATAACAATACCGCTTTCGAACTGGCAATTAAACCCGACACGTTTTCCTTTTCTGAGATATCCGGGATATATATAAAAAATGAAGCTGATGAGCGATTGGTTTGGGAAAAAGATCCTGAAATAGTAGATCCTGAAAAATTTACCGCTTTATCCGGTGATGACGAACTCAGCGGTTATGATGAATATAAACAGTTAACCGTTCAATACCTGAACTACAGTCCAGAATTAATTCCTCGGCTGCGCGTATATCAAGCTGAAACAGGCAACCTGGCCGCCGGCTTAAACAACACTGCCGTCATTCTGCTCGGGCTTTTGTCAGAAGACAACCCTTTTTATTATACGCCTTTAATCTTTATTGACGCCGGAAATGAAACATTATGTAAAGAGCTAATCAATGGCGCCTATTTTACCGAATTTTATCTGGCCGACATCGACGGCGACCGCGGTGATGAAATTATTATTTATAATGAAACCGAAGCTAAATCTGAAAGCAATTCCCGCGCCGTTTCTATCTTTAAATGGGAAAACGGCGATTTAGTAAATATTTTTTACCATAACGGCAATCCTGACGTTATTTCCGGCTATACGGACACTGCCGGCAATAATGCTAACTCCATTCCTGAATCCCGTGATAATGCCGGAAATAAGAACTCCAGAACTGTTTTTACCCTGGATACCGGTTTTGAACTGGTTTTAAGCGACAGTTTCCTGTATACTATTGAAAACAGATTTACTGATTTCTCCATCACTTTTGTACGCCAAAATCTTAATCCTTATTTTGAGGAAGATGGCAACTTAACTGATGTCGCGCCATTAATCAACAACGGCCAGTGGGACGGCATTGACCCTTGTTTCAATATTTTCAAGCCGGTGGATTACAATAACGATGGTATTTTTGAAATCATGGCCGCGCAATATTGTTCTCTATGGGGGCGCGCAGATAATATTGGAACCGCCTATTCCCTGATGCAATGGGACAATGAAAAGTATTCTTTTGATATTATTAAAAGCGATTTTTGGGTCAGCGAAGATTACAGCGGTCATCGCGAACAGGCAAACTATGCGCAAAAAAAGAGCGTATTTGAAAGAAGCTGGTATTATAACTAACCAGCCCCCTTATGTTGGCTAGATAAAACCGCTTCAAAACCTTTTAAAAAAACGGCGGCCCATATATTTGTACAAAACCGCCGCGCTCTTTTACTGTTTTTAGGGAACTTTCCAATAACCCCCGCCGTGCATTTTCGGCGCACCGTCAACTCTTAGAGGCCCCCTTTATTTATTTAAACCCGCTTCTTTTGCTAAAGCTGTGAAAGCCGGTAAAGAGTTTTCGATAGTTTTAGTACTTACACAATACGCAAGGCGGAAATATTCAGGACTTCCGAAGCCATTGCCCGGCACGATAATAATTTTGTGTTTCAGAGCCAGTTTTTTGAACTCGGCTGTGTTTTCTAAAGGGGATTCAGGGAACAGATAAAAGGCTCCCTGCGGTTTTACACAAGAAAAACCCAAATCGGTTAGATGGTAGTACAGCAGGTCGCGCCTTTCTTGGTAAATATTTACATTTACGGTCGCGCCTAATGATTCCGCGATAACTTTTTGAAATAATGACGGCGCGTTTACAAAGCCCAAAACCCGGTTGGCAAAGACCAGCGCTTCCATAAAAACATCAATGTTTTCTATTTTATCGCTAACAGCTATATACCCTATCCTTTCACCCGGCAAGGAAAGAGATTTACTGTATGAATAAACACTGACAGATTTTTTAAATATGTTCAGAATTTGCGGCATTTTTATTTCATCATACACTATATCCCTATAGGGCTCATCCGCAATCACAAATATGTGCGAATGAAATTCTTTTTCCTTATCTTCAATCAAATAAGCCAGAGAAGTCAGAATCATTTCGCTATACACTACTCCGGTCGGATTGTTAGGGCTGTTAAAAATTATTCCTTTGGTTTTGGGGGTTATACTTTTTTCTATGGCTTGCAAATCAGGCTGAAAAGTCCCTTTTTCCGTAGGCACAACAACCATAGTTCCGCCGTAATTTTCTATGTAAAAACCGTATTCCACAAAAAAAGGCGAAAGTACTATGACTTCTTCGCCCGGATTTAAAATAGCCTTTAAAACTACGTTCAGCCCTCCGCCGGCGCCGCAAGTCATAACAATATTGTCAGCGGCAAGAGCAGTTCCGTCTTTGTTGTTAATATGGCCGGCAATTTTTTCACGCACGTCTTTATAGCCGGCATTATTCATGTAAGCGTGTAACCCCGGCGGATTCTCCCGCGCCAAATCTCTCAATGATTTAAGTACAGCTTCCGGCGGCGGCGGATCAGGATTGCCTAAACTAAAATCGAACACTTTATCGGCGCCATGTATTTTTTTCAAATTCTCTCCCTCTTCGAACATGGCCCTGATAGCTGAAGAACCTCGCAGATTTTTCAGAACTTTTTCGGATAACATCTTATTAACTCCTGTCTAAAAATAGTTTATTGATTAATATTACCCTATTCCGGAAAATAAAAAAATAATTGCCTCATAAATATTCCAGGTAAGGCCTTCCATGCTCCTGTCGGCGATACTGAATATATCACTGACTTTTTTGGCGTTCCTCCTCAGCCCAGGAATTAAATAAAGAGTATATCTCCGGTAAAGTTTTATTCAGCTGAACGGGTTTATGATCAGTAATACGGCAGTAACAGTGCCGGCTTTCGCCGGTTGCTCTCAGTTTGCCTGAAACCGCATCGGTAACGCGGTAATTAAAAGACATGCGCGTAGTGGTCAGTAAGGAAAACCAGCTTTGAATCTGAACTGTTTCCCCGAAACAAACACTGGATTTGTAATTGCAGCTCACTCCTAAAACCGGAAATTCAATGCCTTGTTTTTCCACTTCCTGATAATTGTAGCCTAACTGTTCCATGTAATCAATGCGGCATTCCTCAAACCAGCGAATATAGTTAGAATGATGCACTATACCCATCATATCTGTTTCATAATACTGAACCTTATGCCGGTATGGAAGAACGATTGTCATACTGCTCCCTCCTCTGCCGAGTAATATTTTTGGCCATTATTTTATATTTTTTGACCGGTTCCGCCAATACTGTTCACTGAAAAATCCCCCACCCCGCAAATGAAGCAGCTTACGGAAGTTTTTCAGGTATCCGGCCGTCTGAACGGTTAATTCCGTAAAAATATACAGAAAAACCCGCCTCCATTCGAGAAAAGACGAGTTTTTAACTCTTTTCAGTTGAAGCGCTTCAACTTAAACTTCCCATAACGAAGCCATCGAAAAACCTCCGCTTTTGAAAATCGCGTTTCTGAAACCCGCACAAACAAGCGCTTTTTAAACGGCGAAAATCCGCAAAGGAAGGTTTTTCGACAACTTCAACATCAGAATCGATACCAGCGGCGTAACTCTTTTAATTTTTTTATTTTCTAATTATAACAAAGTCATCGAACCAGTCAATCATATAGCCTAACTTCATTAAATCCCATATGTTTATATATAAAATATCCTTATCATTTATTTTTAATACTTCACCCTCTAATATTACCGGCCCTTCCGGTGTACTTACATAATATATTTTCATACTTTCGTTCCAGACCAGGATATCGTTCAAAGACGCCAGCACCGCTTCGGCGGGTATATAATTAAAACCGTCAACAACCTTAAAGTCGAACTTAACGTCGACCGGCAAAGCGTCATGGAATTGCACCTGCCCTTCTCCGGTAGTGACATCGACAGTTAATACTTTTTCCGTAGCGAAAGCTTCCTCCGTAAATTCAATAACATTTACCCGCTTATTTTCAGCCGGTATTGGCAAAGATAACGTATGACTAATTTTTTCGCCTTGGGAAACCAAAGCGGCGAATATATTCAATTCCGGATATTCAACATTTAAACCTAAATTTATGTTATAATCCCGCTCGTTGTATTGGCTGTCAAGGTTAAAGCTAAATTGCCCCGTATCCAGCATTGATTGCATAGCCTGTTTAATTTCCGGCGCTATAATATCCTGATATTCCTCTACTAGTTTCTGAGCGCCTCCCTCAGCCTCTATTTCATTTAGAAGCTCTTCTTTCAAACTGTCCGGGAACGGATACGCTTTAACAATACCGTCGATATTTTTCACTACGTTTAATATTAAGCTGTCCAACAGTATAACAGCGTTTTCATTATCAATCGTTAACGAGTAAGTAGAGCCGTTTTTCTCCATGTTAACCGTAAAATCCGGCAACCCGTTTATCAGATCGGAAATCATTTTCTTTGCCATATTTATCGGATCTTTAGAAAGTTGTTCGTAATATTCAACTATCTCCGCCATCATCGGGTCATATTCAAGCGCTTCCCGCTGATAAGCGTCGAAATCAAAATAAAAATAACTGTCGGATATTTTATTCATCGCTTTCACTAATTCAGGCGGTATGTCTTCTTCAAAAATTTTTGTTAAATTAATCACGTCTTTCACCGGGCAGTACAACACACCGTTGTCATAAATCAAATTAACGGCTGGAATATCCGGATAATTGCCATTGTGCGAAACCGCGCTTATGACAACGCGCGATTGCATTTTTAGGACATTTTGTTCCGTAACCGCGTTTATAGTATAATCCACGGAGTCGCCCGCGATTTGGTATCGCAGCTGTATTTCCGCCTCTTCTTTAACCGCCGGCCACTCCAGCAACGCGAAATTATCCTGCCAATAAGCCTTTTCAACATCAGTACAACCTGCCATAAGCACAGCCAGTAATAATAACCCTAAGGACAATAGCGTTTTTTTCAACCTGCAACCCCTCCTTTATTATTTTTAAAATTTATCAGGCCGGCATTTTTTATAAAATTTATAAAACACCGGTAATAAGTTGTCTGAATTTATATAATATAAAGTTATTTTAACATATCTTACGATAATAAATAACAACAGCATGATAATATTTTCAGGGCCGGTTGAATATAAATCTTTGACAAAGTTACGCGCATTATACATAATAAAGCAAAACACGGATAACAAACCTAGTTTATTACGAATGGCAGGCTGTATAAAATGGGCAATAAACAATTTGCGGTTATAGGAATAGGACGTTTCGGCGCCAGTCTGATAAAAGAATTGGTTTCTTTAGGCCATGAAGTTCTGGCTGTCGATAACAATCCCGACAAAATAAATAAAGCGGTGGATTTCGCTACTCACGCGGTAGAAGCCGACGCTATGGACGAGGGAGTTTTAAAAGCTCTAGGCATACGTAATTTTGACGTGGTAATCGTTTCCATAGGCGCCAATCTCCAGGCTAATATTTTAACGACAGTTATGCTGAAAGAAATCGGAGTTAAAAAAATAGTAGCTAAAGCTCAAGATGATTTGCACGGACGGGTTTTGGAAAGAATAGGCGCCGATTTGGTAGTATATCCGGAACGTGATATGGCTGTAAAAATAGCCAACAGCCTTTCTTCCGACAGTATTTTGGATTATATCGAACTTTCTCCTATGTACAGCCTGGTTGAACTCCATGCCCCTACACGTTTTATCAATAAAACATTAGCCGAATCCGATTTCCGCAACAAATTCGGCATAAACATTCTGGCCGTCAGGCGCAACTCCGAAGTCATAGTTTCGCCTCCGGCCGATGAAAAAGTTTTAGAAGGCGACGATTTGGTAATTCTCGGTCACGATGATGAAATCCAACGCTTCAGCCGTTTGGAATAATGACGACAATGAAAAATCCGTTTCGCAGTTTTCACTTAAATACTACCCAATATTTGAATGTCGCTTTTTGTATTTTTGTCTTGATGGGAACCGTCATTCTATTTTTGCCTATATCGTCGGCCGACGGCTCAACCGATTTCATCACCGCCCTCTTTACCGCCACTTCCGCTACTTGCGTGACCGGATTGGTTTTAGTGGACACTTCCGCTCACTGGTCTTTATTCGGCCAAATAATAATTTTATTGCTCATTCAAATCGGCGGTTTGGGCATCATGTCGTTCTCGGTTTTTTACGCTTTGGTGCTGGGCAGAAAAATTCAGCTGCGCACCCGCATAATGATGCAAACATCCATAAATCAATTAGACCCCGGAGGGATCGTAAAATTATTCAAAAATCTTATCATCATTTCCGTGGTCATCGAATTAATAACTGCCGTTATATTAACCTTGCGCTGGCTGCCGGATATGGGCTTTAAAAAAGCCTTATGGTTCGGCTGCTTCCATGCTATCTCCGCTTATAACAACGCGGGCTTTAATTTAACCGGCAACAGCCTTGCGGATTACGCCGGAGACGAAGTAGTGAATTCAGTTATCTGCATAAGTATTATTTTAGGCGGCTTGGGCTTTATTGTTTTAAACGAACTTTTTTTTGACCGGAAGAAAAAAAATAAACGTTTATCTTTTCATACCAAAGTGGTTTTAATTACTTCGGCGGTGTTTATTTTTATTCCGGCGTTAATAATGCTTATTACCGAATACAATAATTCCTTGTCCCACCTGCCTTGGGACGCCAAGATTTTAGCCGCCTTGTTTCAATCCGTTAACACCAGAAGCGGAGGATTTTCTACCATAAACCTTAACCACATGCTGCAGTCAACTCAATTTCTATTCATATTTACAATGTTCATCGGCTGCTCCCCCGGATCAACCGGAGGAGGCATAAAAACCACCACTTTCGCTATTTTGCTGAGCACTATAATAAGCCAAATCCGCGGAAAAAAAGAGGCGGAATTATGGCGCTACAGTATCAGTCCGGTAATCATAAACAGGGCGCTGTGCGTTTTGGTCTTTTATGTGACCATACTAATGTTAGTCACCTTTTTGCTGCTAGCCACTCATCAAGGGGAATTTATGCCGATACTTTTTGAAGTCACATCGGCTTTGGGAACGGTAGGTTTTTCACTGGACTTTACTTCACAACTGTCGGTTTTTGGAAAAATTCTGATTATTTTTACTATGTATATAGGCCGCATTGGCCCCTTAACTTTAGCGTTCGCGCTTGCTTACAAAGCAAAGCAGCCTGAAATACGCTATCCCGCCGGAAAAATAACGATCGGCTAACAATAATTAACGAATTACTCCTTGAATAACCAACCCTAAAAACAAAACATAAATGAACCCGCCTAACAATAAAGTCCTTACGGTTATATGTTTCTTGCGGGTCAATTCCAAATAAATGGCCGCTGAAGAAATCAGGGCCAGAGCTGCTGACATCAGCGCGCTGCCGGTAAGTTCCCAATCTGTTAAAAGTATGCCTATAGCGGGTATTAAAGAGCTTTGAAATACCATCGCTCCGGTAATATTGCCCAGCGCCAGCGTATCCTTACCGCGTGAAATCCAAATCACACTGTTAAATTTTTCCGGCAGCTCAGTAGCAACCGGAGTAATAATTATTGCTAATATGAAAGCGGGTATTCCGTACAAGACCGCTAAATTACTTACCGCATCCACAAAAAGTTTGGCTCCGATAATGATAAAGGCTAAAGACGTCATAATCTGCAAAATAATCATTCCCAAACGCGGCTCACTTGCCTTACCGGCAAAATAAAAGCGCGGCATTTGTTCATTTTCCACATGCTCCCGCTCCTGGCTAAAAAGAATTTTCACATAAAATACATAAGAAGCTATCAGCAATACCGCCACCCCCAATTTCACAAGCCGGTATTCCTGCGGTATAAGCCCGGTTAAAACCGCAACCAAATATACCGCAATAAAAAAAAGCAGGTCTTTTTTCATTGTATGATAATCCGCTAAAACTTTTTCGCCGCTGCCGCGCTGACGCTTAAACATCAATACCCCGACGCCGGTGACAAACATAGCTAATGTTGAAAGCATCAGCGGAGCGCCTAGTATAGCTCCTATCCCTATATCATGCCCTTGAGTGCCGGAAGTGAATACAATAGCTATAATCGGAATCAAAGTTTCGGGCAGTGCGGTTCCTACAGCCGCTAAAACACTGCCAACCGCGCTTTCCGATAAATTCATTTTTTTCCCTAACCATTCTATCCCGTTTACAAAAAGCTCCGCTCCGGCCAGTATAACTCCTAAACTGGCAATTAAAATTACAAAGTTGCTCATTAAAAAATCTCCTTAAAATGTTTAAAATGGTACATAACTTTTGGTTCTTCTAAAGAAAACCGTTAAATATCTGTACCCGGCTTTTTTAGCCAGCTGGCCGGCTTTTTCCACCTCATATCCCGTATGATCGGGCTGGTGAGCGTCCGAACTCAGGCATATAGGTATATTAAGCTCATACATGCGTTGAATTATGTCAAAACTAGGGTATATTTCCTGTACCGGTTTGCGCAACCCCCCGCTATTTATTTCTATAACCGCTCCGGCCTTTTTAACGCTTTGCAAAACCTGCTCAACCAGTTTAAGATTTTGCTCAGGCCGCAATTTGCAGCCCCAAATTTTTACAAGATCCAAATGGCCAATAATATCAAACCATCCGGATAAAGCCGCTTCCTCTACCAATCTGTAGTATTTTACATATATATCCATTAAATCTTGGGTTTGAAAAATATGGTGGTAATCAGGATGATCAAAAGCCCATTTCTCAATAAAATGCACCGAACCAATGATAAAATCAAAATCATTGCCAGCGACCAACCGCTTTATTGCATCATCGCGTCCCGGTATATAATCAACTTCCAATCCATGCCTTATTTGTATATTGTTATAATTTTCCGCCAGCTTCTTTACCAGAGCAAAATCCATTTGCCCTATATATTCGTCATGGTCTACAAAGCCGATTACGCCTACATTTTTTTCTAAAGCCTTTTCTATATATTGCTGCAGCCATTCTTGAGAATACCGGTATTCGCCATGAGCAATTACATGAACGTGGAAATCCGTCAACACTTTTTTCACCTCAAAAATCCCGGGTGTAACAGCCGGATGATTTTCTGATTCTTCCTAATATTTAAGCACTAAACAAGCCTTTAATCAACAATTCCATAAAAAATTAATTGCATAAAAACCCGGCATGTACTAAAATCTGAATTACTAAAGAATTATACTAAGGAGGGTTAGGCATAAAACATGGCCAACATCATCCCCATAAAAGGTCTTCGCTATAACAAGGAAAAAATAGGCAATTTGGCTTCGGTAGTAACTCCTCCTTACGATATTATTGACGAAGCCGCTCAAGCTCGTTATTATGCTGAAAACTCGGCTAACATTATTCGTTTGGAACTGGGTCTCGTTTTTCCTCAGGATACTCCTGAAAACAACCGCTATTCGCGAGCGGAAAAATATTTACAGAAATGGCTTGAAGATGAAATTCTGGTAATGGAAGATAAGCCTGCCCTTTACTATTATCAGCAATGTTTTAAAACAGACCATCAGCCTGTAGTCAGAAACGGCTTTATCTGCGGCCTTAAAGTCGAGGATTATTCCAAAGGCCATATTCTCCCTCATGAAGAAACCCTTTCCAAACCTAAAGCGGACCGCTTGCAGCTATTGAGAGCTACTAAAGCTAATTTCAGTTCTATTTTCGGTTTATTTGCCGACCCTGAAAAGATAATAGATCATACTTTAAGCGCTATATCCGAAAACTTGGTTCCCGATATTAATATTACCGACGAAGCCGGAGAGTCGCATCGCGTATGGGTTATTACCGACGCGGCTATCATAGACAGGATCGTCTCGTTCATGTCCGATAAAAATATTTATATCGCCGACGGCCATCATCGTTATGAAACATCTTTAGAATACGCCCGAATAATGGCAGAACAGAAAATCGACGGATGCGATTACGTTTTAACTACTCTGGTTAATATTTATGACGAAGGTTTAGTAGTATTGCCTACTCACCGCGTTGTCGGCAATATCAGCGATTTTAAGATTTCTTCTTTTTTAAAACAGCTGGAACCTTTGTTTAAAATCGAAAAATACACAAAGAAAAATTCCCCATCTGATTTTCTTGAAGAATTGGCGAAAGCCGGACAAAAAAAACATGTAATTGGGTTGTATGACGGTAAATGCCTGTATTTTTTGACTTTGAGAGATAAAAAAACCGCTTTTGCTAAACTTCCGCCTGGAAAATCTCCAGCCTGGAAAAATTTAGACGTTGCGATAGCTGATAATTTGATTTTAAACCATCTGCTCAATATAGGGGAAGAAGAACGGCGAAACCAGAACCATTTAGCTTATACCCGCGATATATCCTGGCTGATTGAACAAATAAACACTAAAAAACATCAATTGGGTATAATTTTGAATCCTACCAAAGTTGAAGACATTGTAAAAGTAGCTGACGCGAAAGATAAAATGCCGCAAAAATCAACTTATTTCTATCCTAAGTTGATAACCGGCTTAATAATTAATTATTTAAACCAGTGATATGCTCCGCGTTTTTTTGCGAGGCTGTTTCAGATTTTGTGTAAACTTTCAAAACATATAAAGAAAGAGCATATATATGGATATAGAAGTTAAAAAACGGCGCCCGTTTATTCTGAGCAGGAAACACTTTCATGCGTTTTGCGTGGAAAGAACCATTTTGTGCTTGACAATTTTAATATAGTGTTTATAATAATGAAATAATAAGCGCGTTACACATGTGTTTGAGCTTGAAAATTTATTTTTTTTTGTTGACCGAAAGACCGGAGACAAAACCATTATTGGTGGTGTTTCCGGTCTTTTTTTAATGAAAAAATGGAAGGAGATTAAAAATGTCGACTGCAAGCAATGAAAAAGCTGTTTTTAATAACGGCAAAAATTATCTTGGTATTCCGATTTTGGTGATTGGCGGTGTTGTTGCGATTCTGCCGCGTTTGGTATATGGGCTGGAAGAAAGTATGCATGGTATGCCGATGATGTGTTACGCAACTGCTAACGCGGAAATCGCAGTCGGTACAGCGATTTTTCTTTTAGGCGCGCTGTACTTTTTATCCCAATCCGCAAAGCTCAGACTGGCTGCTTCTGTTTTAGCGATCGGGGCGGCTGCCATTGCGCTGCTCTTTCCGCTCGGGGTGACCGGACTGTGCGGAGACGCGCACATGTCTTGCCATATACTGACATTGCCGGCGCTGTTTGTAAGCTCTTCTCTGATTGTGTTGTTTTCGGGCGCCGGTATTGTCATGTCCGCACGCGCTTTGCGGAACGAGGGCGGCGGCAGGCGTTCCGCATAAAGAAAGGATAAGGAGGTTATATGTCAATCCTTGCCATCGCACGGAACAACCTGCTGCACAGGCGTTTTCACTCTCTTTGTCTGGCCGTACTTATTGCGCTGACCGCCTTTGTGATTGCCGGCGGCACATTGTTTGGGTCGAGCTTGCGCAACGGCGTCAGGAGTACGTCGGACCGCCTGGGAGCGGATGCCATGTTTCTTCCTCCAGGCGCCGAAAAGGAACTGGAAGGAGCTTTGTTAGAAGGAAAACCGAGTACCTTTTACCTGCCCGGCGACACCGTGCGGCAACTTTCCGAAGCAAAAAACGTGAAAAGAGCTTCACCGCAACTTTATGTTGCCACTTTCGATTCATCGCACTGCGCGTCTCTTGTCCAGATCATCAGTTACGACCCAAAGACGGATTTCGTAGTTGCGCCCTGGCTGGCTGATAGTGTTCCCGACGGGCCCAAAACGGGTGAAATTATAATCGGGAACTCGATTCAACTGGAAAAAGGAGAAGAGATGCTGCTTTTTGATATGCGCTATAAGGTAGCCGGCAAGTTGGAAAAAACAGGTATGGGATTTGACGTGTCGGTTTTTGCCGGAATGGAAACGGCGCATAAATTGATTGAAAGATATGAGAAATATATTGGAGCAATACCAATGCCGGATAAAGACGCGGCTTCAGTTATTGTTGTAGAGATAGAAAAAGGGATTGATCATGAATCCTTTGCGAGGGATATCCGGATAGAATATCGCAGCGTCAGCGTGATATTGCCGCAGGCTATCATCGGAAATATGGTAAAACATCTGGATCTGACCATTGCTGTATTGACGGGATTGTTGGTTGTGATATGGCTCTTGTCGGCTTTCATGCTTGCTATCGTATTCACGGTTGCTATGCATGAACGAAAACGTGAATTCGGAGTTTTCCGCGCTTTCGGGGCGACACGGGGAAAACTAGTAAGCATCCTGATGACTGAATCCGCTCTTTTAAGCATTGCCGGCTCAGGCGCGGGAATACTACTGCTCTGCATAACGGTACTGCCGTTTAATGCCTTTATCGAAAGCCTTGTGGGATCGGAATATCTGCTCCCTTCCGCCGCCGTCACCACGCTGATTTTGGGCGGATGCTTTCTCCTGTGCGCAAGCGTAGGGCCGATAGCCGCCGTTGTGTCAGCTATGCGCATCGGACGTGCGGAAACTTCTTTAATAATACGGGAGGATATATGATGATTCTTTTGGTTTCGGGACTTGGCAAAAGGTATGAGCGCGGAGGAAAGGTATTTTCCGCCGTAGCGGACATTTCATTCACGGTGAGCCGGACGGATTTTGTATGCGTTACAGGCGAATCCGGCAGCGGAAAAAGCACCTTGCTTAGTATACTGGCCGGACTTTTGCGGCCGGATGAAGGCGTTGTACGTTTTGAGGGAAAAGACATTGCGGAACTGTCTGACAACGAGAGATCCCGTTTGCGCAACAGCAGCATAGGCTACATTCCGCAGGGATACAGCTTACTGAACAATTTTACCGTCCTCGATAATGTGTGCCTACCCTGCTGCCTGTATAACGCGAGCCGCGGCGCACGGAAAAACGCGGCAAAAAAGGCGGAGCTGGCGTTATGCCGCATGGGTATTTCCCATTTAGCCGCCGAACGGCCGCAAAATCTTTCCGGCGGAGAACAACGTCGCGTAGCTATCGCCCGCGGCATGGTAACCGGCCCGGCTTTGCTCGTTGCGGACGAACCGACAGGGGATCTCGACCCGAAGACGGCAATTTCTATTCTGGACATCTTCGCCGAAATCCAGCGGAACGGAACGGCTATTATAATGGTTACGCACGAAAGAGAACGCATCACTTTTGCTAACCGGCACTTTGTTATGGAAAGAGGGGGATTGCAGGAAGTGTTTCCCGATTGGCTAGAGGATACGGAAAAAAGTTGTGTAAATAGAATAAGAGAGAGCCTTCTTGGCAAGAATTAGGAAACAACAAAAAAGCTAAGGAGGTCTTTTTCAACAAATAAATCCCGGACGGCGCTACAAGTCAATTTTCGCTTGACTCCCATATTGGCTGCGATATACTAATATCCGCTTGTCTATCCAATTATTCAGTTCGCTTACGTGAGATATTATTCCGACGATGCGGTTGCTGGCAGCGACTTTTTTTAAAGTCTTTATCGCCATTTCCAAAGATTCGCCGTCCAATGACCCAAACCCTTCGTCGATAAACATGGCTTCCAGCTGGATGCCGCCGATATTCCGCTGAACTATATCCGACAGTCCCAAAGCCAGCGACAGCGAAGCCAAAAAAGATTCTCCTCCGGATAAAGAACGCACATCTCTTACTTTTCCGGTATAGTGGTCTAATACGTCAAGCTCCAGACCAGTCTGACTGCGAAGATCCCCGGGAATCAAACGCCGTTTCAATTCGTATCTTTTGGCGCTCATAGCTCCGAAACGGCGATTCGCCGCCCGTAGAATGCCATTGAAATAAGCCATTTGGACATAAGTCTCAAATGTCAGTCTCATTTTTCCGCTTATTTCTCCGTTGGCGGTATCGGATAAACCTTTATAACTCATATAACGAGCTTCTTTGTTGCACCGCATTTCCAGAAGCAGGCGCATTTCCTGATAAGTTTCGTTATTGCGGTCGCAACAGCTTTGAGCAACGGAAAGCGTTTCTGTCAGCTGCTCCGACTGAACGGATAATTCGGTTTGCTTCGCCAGTATTTCATCCAGGTTTTCACGTTTTGTGCCTTCCGCTTCTTTTTCCAGGCGCTCTATGTCATGAACGAGTACTTGATTTATACGTTTGAAATCTTCTGTCATATCCTGCAGGTTTTGCGTTTCCGTCTCACTTAACAAGGCTTGCTGATAAGATATCTCGGAAATGAATCCGTTGTTTTCAAATGCGTCTATATATTGCCGTTGCAAGGCATACTGTTTATTCACTTGCTGTTCTTCTTCGGTCAAGCGCTCGGCCAGTATTATTTTAAATTCGCCGATTTCTTTGTTTACCTGTTCGTAGTTGCCGCGAACGGTATCCCATTTTTTCTGCATAACGATAAACTTTTGCTTTTTCTCATCCAAAACCTTTTGCGCCGACCGCATATCAACATAAAGTAACTGCCCTTTAAAAGACGCCAATTCTCCCCGAATATGTGACTGCTCCAACTGCAAGGCGGCTTGTTGTTTTTTCAGTCCGTTTTCTTTTTCGTTCATGTCACTGAGAGTAATATTTATTTTAGCCAATTGTTCAGTGTATTGTTTTTGCCCCTGAATTATCACCCAGATTTCCTGAATGTTTTTATCCAAGCCCGCCAGCTGTGCTTTTATGTTTCGCTGAAAATCAGGAAGCTGCGCGCGCACCGCTTCAGCGCTTTTGTTATTCCAGTTTTTTTCCGCCTCTTTCCGGGATTGAGTTTCAGCCGTTTCGATACCGGCCTTCAGAGCGCTGCATATGCTGGCCAGCTGCTCCCTTCTCTTGCGAATATCTTCCACTTGTAAACGGGCTCTTTTCAAAACGCCTTCCGATGGCGCTTTAGGAGAAACCACGGCAGGTTTAGGATGATCAATGGCTCCGCAGACCGGACAAGGTTGGCCGGCTTCTAAACTGAGCGCTAAAATACCAGCTTGCTCACGCATGAATAATTGCTCCAGCTGCAGGTACTGGCGGTTGAGGTCATTAAATTTCTTATCGGCAGCGGTAAAATCAGCTTGTAAATTTTCCAAATCCACGCGCTTATCCGCCAGGTCAGCCAAAGTTTTTTCAAAAGCGTCGATTTTATTCTGTTCTTCTATCAGCTCTCTCTGTTTATGTAGAAGTTTTTCAAGTTCCATTTCTTTAGCGGGGCCGGTGATGATTTTCCGTTTAAGCTCATCCTGCAACGCTTCCTGCTCTTTCAGTACAACCCGCACTGTCTGGAGCTCAGCGTTCGTTTTATCCAATACTTTCTCAACATCGCGGGTACGGGCAACCAGCATATCCATTTTCTGGTACTGAGGGATTTGCTGTTCCAGCCGCTGTATTTCAAAATTCAACGATACCCGTTCTTTTTCCAGTCCATACTCTTGATTATACATAAGTACTATCTTTTCATAAGCGGCTTCTTTTATTTCTTTTTGCTTTTTAGTCTGTACTATGTTCTGTCTCAACTGTTTGAGCGCGCTCTCGCTTTCCCTGTAACGCTCCTCAAAAGGCTTTATCTTGCGCAACGCCAAAAGCCCCTGCTTCAGTTTCATTTCCGCCTCTTTGATTATGGCATCCTGTTCATGATGTCTGGATAATTGCTGCTTTTTCATTTCCAATTCATCCAGGATCCTGTTGCTGTTCTGCGCTAAAACAGCCGCTGACGCTACGTCAGTCAATTGCTTTCGCAGTTCGGCGGCTGTTTTTTTCAACATCTTAATATCGTTTTTTTCAAGTTCCAGAAGCTCCGCCAAATGATCTGCCACATCTTTGATAGTATTCATATCCGGCTCCGCTTGCCATTTTTCAAGCCATTGAGCCGGTTTATAAGTTTCACCGCAGTTTATGCCGAC
>JAISWS010000167.1 GCA_031270725.1 Syntrophomonadaceae bacterium
GACGGCAAATTGCTTCTCCAGCAGGATGCAAAAAAAGAACAGTACGATAATTACATGGCGTACACCTTAACGCCGGATATGTCGCTATTGGGTTACGGCAGTTCAGGCATTACACAGCCGCCCGCCCCCGCCCTCGTTGCCAAGCCCACAGCCTCAACTGTGTTGGTCAACGGCAAGAACATAGCGTTCGACGCATACAACATAAACGGCAACAACTATTTCAAGCTCCGCGATCTTGCCTATGCCCTGAACGGCAGCGCGAAGCAGTTTGAAGTGTCATGGGATGGCGCGAAAAACGCCATATCCCTGACGAGCGGCAAGGTATACACCGTTGTCGGTGGCGAGATGACGGGCAAGGGCGCAGGAGATAAAACACCCACGTCCACAAGCTCTAAAATCTATCTCGACGGCAAGGAAGTCACGTTCACGGCCTACAATATAGACGGCAACAACTATTTTAAGCTCCGCGACATCGGGCAGACGTTCGACTTCGGCGTTACATGGGACGGCGCGAAGAATACGATTGTGATTAACACGAGCGTGGGCTATACGCCGGAATGATAAGCATTACCCCGGTTTCAATGCGGATAACGCATAAAAAATAATAATTTGGAGGGAAAATACATGAAAAGAAAAATATCAAGTATCATCTTAGCACTCGCGCTGTGCATTGGATTTGCGGTTCCGGCGTTTGCGGCGACCCATTTAATTGAGCCTGAAAAAGACTGGGGCATTATGAGCATTGACAACTTCACAGGAGAAACAAAAGAAACATTTTTTAATATTGAAGGAAATACCTATGAAATTACTATCATCCATGCCACTGCTCCAGCAACTGTGACTGTGCTGGGTGACCCTGATGACATTCTGCTTACATTTGATGGTGGCGCTGCCGGGGATGCGGGTAGCACGATTACAAGAGTTAAATTACCGGAAAATAAGAAAGGCGAGGATATAGAGTGGTTAGATGACGTTCCTCTCGCAACAGGGGTAAAAATACCCGCTAAAGAGTTATCTCCGAATAGTCCTGACTCTTATACATTTGTTAAACCCGGTTCGACGTTTGTATTGGATGAGGGTACGTACAACATACCGAGTTCTTACGCTGGAATGCAAATATTTATTATTGTTACCGGAAACAATACCACGCCGCCCGCTCCCTCTTCAGCGCCTATTTTACACGCGACAATCAACATCACGGAGGATGGCAGTATTACGGCCTCATTGACGGATGTGTGGGCCCATTACATGGAAGGGAACGACGGAATACAGATTTATACTACTGATGGCGCTACGGTCACTTTTAGCAGAGACCTTCTTCTTGTTGACTGGAGTTCCGGTGGCGGTTCGGCAGCGCCGGTTACGCTCAGCGCTGGAAAGGCATACAATGTGAAAGACATTCAAGACCCATTCGTCATACGAAAAACGGACGGCGATGACCCTTGGTTTTCCTTACGGAGCCTCAACGGCGGATGGTTAAGCGGAAGCTACATCAGATTTATTATCGCCGACTCTGACATCGGTTTAGGCACAGGGGAAGCTGGCGGGGACTTCATTGGTTCCATTTCCGCGTCAGCCGCCCCCGCCCTAACCGCCAAGCCCACAGCCTCAACTGTGTTGGTCAACGGCAAGAACATAGCGTTCGACGCATACAACATAAACGGCAACAATTATTTCAAGCTCCGCGACCTCGCCTACACATTGAACGGCACGGAAAAGCAGTTTGATGTCGGCTGGGATGGCGCGAAAAACGCCATATCTCTGACCAGCGGTAAGGCGTACACCGTTACGGGCGGCGAAATGGCAGACAAAGGCGCGGGAGATAAAACGCCCACGCCCACAAGCTCAAAAATCTATCTGAATGGCAAAGATGTCACATTCACGGCCTACAATATCGAAGGTAACAACTATTTCAAGCTCCGTGATATAGGGGCAGCGTTTGATTTTGGCGTTACATGGGATGGCGCGAAGAATACGATTGTGATTGATACGAGCAAAGGCTATACACCTGAATAATACATATTTACACGGTTTTAATGCAGATAACGCATAAAACAATATACTAATTTTGGAGGAAAAAAACATATGAAAAGAAAAGCATTAAGTATCATCTTAGCACTCGCACTTTGCATTGGGCTGACCGTTCAAGCATTAGCAGAAGGCGATGTTAGTTTTGAATCAATGTGGGAAGTTGATGGTGTTCCTTTTTCGGATTTGACTCCATCCGGTTCTGCGGAGGTTGAGGGCTTTATTGGAAGCGCTAATGCGGGAGGCCCGGTATTTAACGTAACCGCGCCCGCACATTTGGTAATTACCACCGATTTGTATGCTCATATCGAAAAAACAACCCTGCTCGACAATGGGAAATTCAGCTTTAATTACGATAATGGCATTGAGTATGTTGATCCAGTTGGTGGATACAAAACAAATGATGATGGTTATAATACAACTGTCGTAGGCTCGGAATTTACACTTGAAAAAGGAGCATACCTTGTTTGGGGTGATGGAAACCAGCTTTTCTATGTCGTCGTAAACGATTCCTCAACTGTTGAACCATCCCCTGCCCTCGTTGCCAAACCTACATCCTCAACCGTTCTCGTCAACGGCGAAAACGTGGCCTTTGACGCATACAACATAAGCGGCAACAACTACTTCAAGCTCCGCGATTTAGCTTATGTTCTGAACGGCAGCGCGAAGCAGTTTGAGGTGTCATGGGACGGAGCGAAAAACGCCATTACCCTGACGAGCGGCAAGGTGTACACCGTTGTCGGTGGTGAGATGACCGGCAAGGGCGCAGGGGATAAATCACCCACAGCCACAAGCTCTAAAATCTATCTTGATGGAAAAGAAGTCATTTTTACGGCTTATAATATCGAGGGCAACAACTACTTCAAGCTCCGCGATATAGGCACGGCGTTTGACTTCGGCGTGACGTGGGACGGCGCGAAGAATACCATCGTCATTGATACGGGCAGCAATTACACGACGGACTGATAATCACTATAAAATCAGCGATCTTGACACTGGAAATGAGATGCGCAGGGATACGATTTAACGTGTCCTGCCATCTCATTTCCGTTCTTTTTTTCTTTTTTCTCACCTGTATTTTTTTCTCCCGTGTTTATGGCCGTTGCTTTTGCCTGTCCAACCTGCCTTTCTCTAAAATATTATTTTTCTTGCCTGATAATATAAGTTAGCGTTTTTCGAACGAAATAAAACATAATTTACTGCTCATAATTTTTCTGACCAGGCTATTAAAAAGCAGTAAAAAGGTTAAAAATATCATAAAACAGTAATAATTTAATATAAAAGGTGAATTTAACATTTGTATTTTTTATTTAATAGTTTAAAATAAAAGTCAAAGAAGGTCAAAGGTGATAGCGTGAAAAAGAGTTTAGCTGATAAAATTGAAGAATATATAAAAGTATTAATTGATAAAAGTGGAGAAGGGGAAATCGTCATTCAAAGAATCGAGCTGGCGGAAACTTTCTGCTGTGTGCCTTCTCAAGTTTCGTATGTAATAAGTACCCGTTTTACTGCCAACCCGGGGTATCAGACGGAAAGCAGAAAAGGCGGCAATGGTTACGTCCGAATAATCAGGCGGGAAGCGAGAAAAAAAGATGATATTTACAGTAAGCGGGAAATAGAAGCTTATTTGAACAATTTGCTTGAATTAGGCATTTTAAGAGAAGATGAATATCAGTCATTTAAGTTTTTAATAGAGCGGGGAACACCGCCGGATTTGAAGACAGACGAACCGCATTCTAAATGCGGGGCCCTTTATAAAATGATAGCTTTATTTGCTGAACGCGCTAAAAATCAGGAACGCGATTAAGGAGGAGTATAAATGTATTGCGATGAATGTAAACAAAAATTGGCTTCCGTCCATTTAACTCAAATGATTCAAGGCCAGAAAATTGAAATGCATCTATGTGAAACATGCGCCGCTAAAAAAGGTGCTTTGCTTATTTTTGACCAGGACAATAATTTCAGCATTCCGCAGCTTTTGGGTTCATTTTTAGGTAATCCCCATGACTTTCAAGAACTGCAGCCGGTAAATAACCAAGCAGTGTGCCCGAACTGCGGAACGGGCATTGCTAATATAAGGCAAACCGGTAAAATAGGCTGTTCAGAATGTTACTCCATTTTTGACCGGGAACTGGAGCCCACTTTCAGAAGAATAAGCGGCAACACCGAACATGTAGGAAAAATACCTAACAGAAGCGGTGAAAATATCTTGCTGCAAAGAAAAATAGATGAATTAAAAAATCAGCTTCAGCAAGCGGTAGCTCATGAGCAATACGAACAAGCCGTGGAGATCAGAGACGCTATCAAAACATTTGAAAAAGACCTGTAATCTCGGAAAGGAGGCGGAACATGATTCTTGAAAAAATATTAAATGGAAACGATGTGTTTTGGATGCACGCTGAACAGGGTCCGGAAGCCGACATTGTCATTAGCAGCAGGATCCGCCTGGCCCGGAATTTAAAAAAAGTCCCTTTTCCTCATCTGTTGAATAAAGATAACGGCCATCAGTGTTTTGATAAAATTAAAACGGCCTGGAAACAGATTAATACGCTGGAAGGTCACAATTTTGACTTAAAAACTTTGGATGAGCTGTCTTATCTGGATAAGCAAATATTAGTGGAAAAACATTTGATCAGCCCTAATCATGGAAAAGTTGGCTCCAGTTATCAAGGAGTAGTCCTCAACGGCAACGGTTCTATCTGTGTGATGATTAATGAGGAAGACCATATGCGCACTCAATGCTTTTTACCCGGCCTGCAAGTGGATAAATGTTATGAACAAGCCGAAAAGATAGATGATAAAACAGAAGAATACCTTGATATTGCTTTTGATTCCCGCCGCGGGTATTTGACTTCATGTCCCACTAATGTGGGGACGGGACTGAGGGCTTCGGTTATGCTGCATCTGCCGGCTATAGTTATGAGCGGACAGATTAAAGGCCTTTTTCAAAGCCTAGGCCAAATAGGAATGACCGTGCGCGGTTTATATGGAGAAGGGACCGAAGCTATCGGCAATTTTTTCCAATTATCTAATCAAATTACTATGGGACAGAGCGAAAGAGATATTAACAATAAATTGACTATTATATCCGGACGGCTTATAGAGCAGGAACGTCTGAGCAGAGAAAAAATTTTAAAGGATATGCCGTACCAATTGGAAGATACTATCGGGCGCGCATATGGTATTCTGACGAACGCCCGTATTATAACTTCCAATGAAGCCCTGGTTATGTTATCCAGTTTAAGGCTGGGAGTTGATTTGGGAATAATAAAAGGGATTAAGCCTTTTACTTTAAACGAGCTTATGGTGGCTATAAGGCCCGCTCATTTACAAAAAAAGGCCGGCCGGGAAATGACGCCGCTACAGCGTGATGAATACCGGGCCATAATTATAAAAGAACAATTGCAGCAGCGCAGAATGTCGGATAGCCAAAAACAATAATGGTTTTATAGGGGGGTATTAAAGGATGTTTAGACGATTTACACAAAAAGCTAAAAACGCGGTGATTTACGCTCAGGAAGAAGCCCGTCAGATGAATCACGCGGCTATCGGAACCGAGCATATATTAATGGGCTTATTAAAAGAAGGCGAAGGTATAGGAGCAAAGGCTCTGATTCAGATGGGCCTTGATTTGAATAAGGTGCGTGAAGAAGTAACTAAAGTTATTGGCTATAATACTACTGTCGCCGAACCGTCAGCTGGAGATTTGCCTATTACTCCGCGTACTAAAAAAATATTTAATTTATCCTTTGATGAAGCGCGCCTTCAGGGGGTAAATTATGTGGGAACCGAGCATTTGCTTTTGGCCCTGTTGAGAGAAGAGGAAGGAGTAGCCGGGCAAGTGTTAATTTCTATGGGTTTAAGGCTTGATGAAGTTCGTGAGCACGTTATGGATTTACTTGGCGGCGGCGAAGGAAACAACAATAATAACATGAATTTTAACGATATTCCGAATAATCCGGGAGCAAGCCCCACAGCTAAACGCAAAAACAAAAGTAAAACTCCTACTCTGGACAATTTCAGCCGGGATTTAACTATAGATGCCACCGAAGGTAAATTGGATCCCGTTATCGGCAGGGAAAAAGAAATTGAGCGGGTTATCCAGGTGTTATCACGCAGAACCAAAAACAATCCTGTTTTGATCGGAGATCCGGGAGTTGGGAAAACGGCTATAGTTGAGGGTTTAGCGCAAAGAATAATCGAAAATCAAGTACCGGAGATTCTAAGCAGGAAAAGAGTGGTAGCATTAGATTTATCTTCTATGATCGCTGGGACTAAATACAGAGGAGAATTTGAAGAAAGGCTTACCAAAATCATCAATGAAATCAGAGCTTCCCGGGATGTGATAATATTTATTGACGAACTGCATACTATTGTGGGAGCGGGAGCGGCGGAAGGCGCCATCGACGCCGCCAACATTTTAAAACCCTCGTTGGCGCGGGGAGAATTTCAATGTGTGGGCGCCACTACTTTAGACGAATACAGAAAACATATTGAAAGGGACGCGGCTCTGGAAAGGCGTTTTCAGCCTATCGTAGTTGACGAACCTACTATAGAGGAAAGTATTGCGATTTTGAAAGGGCTGAGAGACCGTTATGAAGCTCATCACGGCGTAAAAATAAGCGATGAAGCCACCGAAGAAGCGGTGCGTTTATCCAACCGCTACATTACGGATCGTTTTTTGCCGGACAAAGCTATTGACCTGATTGATGAAGCTTCCTCCAAAGTGCGTTTGGCTAATTATATACTGCCGCCTGAACTCAAGGAAAAAGAAGCGCGCTTAAAAGATCTGATAAAAGAAAAAGAGGAGGCTATCATGGCTCAGGAATATGAGTCAGCAGCGGCAATGCGCGATGAAGAACAACATTTAAAAGATGAAATAGAAAATGACCGCAAAGAATGGATTAATGAGCGCAGTCTCAAAATAGGCATTGTGGGGCCGGAAGAAATTGCGGCTATTGTTTCCAGCTGGACCGGGGTTCCGGTAAGTCAGTTGACTACCGAAGAAAGCCAGCGTTTAATTAATCTGGAAAATATACTGCATAAACGGGTTATTGGGCAGGACGAAGCTATCAAAGCAGTGTCCACAGCTATCCGCAGAGCGCGTTCAGGATTGAAGAATCCTAAAAGGCCGGTAGGTTCATTTATATTCTTAGGCCCGACCGGCGTCGGGAAAACCGAATTGGCCAGGGCTTTGGCAGAAGCTATGTTCGGAAATGAAGATTCCATAATACGGCTGGACATGTCTGAATACATGGAGAAGCACGCGGTATCCAGGATGATAGGCTCCCCTCCCGGCTATGTCGGCTATGAAGAAGGCGGGCAGCTGACGGAAAAAGTAAGGCGGCGCCCTTATTCGGTCATACTTTTAGACGAAATAGAAAAAGCTCATCCTGATGTTTTTAATATCCTGCTGCAGGTTCTGGAAGACGGGCGTTTAACCGACGGCCAGGGCCGGACAGTTGATTTTCGCAACACCGTGCTTATCATGACTTCCAATGTGGGCGCTGAGTCAATCCGAAACAGCAAAAAAGTGGGATTTACTAATGTGCAGGACGCCGACAGCTCTTATCAGGAAATGAAAGAACAGGTTATGGAAAAACTCAAACTTACTTTCCGGCCGGAATTCATAAACCGGGTTGACGAAATGATTGTCTTCCAGAGCTTAAACGAAGAAGAATTAAAACAAGTTATTTCTTTACTGATGGAAGAATTGAAACAAAGAATCGTAGAAAACGGATTTGCTCTGGAAGTAAGCGATAAAGCGGTAGATTTTATCATGTCCAAAGGTTATGATCCCAAGTTTGGAGCGCGCCCTCTGAAAAGAGCTATTCAAAAATGGATAGAGGATGCTATCGCCGAAGAAATATTAAAGGCTAATATACCGTCCGGAGCAAAAATTTTAGTGGACAGTGAAGGAGAAGAGATAAAACTTTATTACAATGAACCGGTTCCGGTAAACAGTTGATGTAAAGAGAATGTTGCATAAGCAATGGCAAGATAGTTATACTATCCTGGATAAGTAGATGATAGTTATGGTGTGCCGAAAATGTGGCGGTGAGTGGAAATTCCTATATCGGATAGTGAAAAAGACCAAAAAAACGCCAGAAAAACCATATCCGATATCTGAGGCGGTGGGGTTATATAGCGGAGCTTAGCAGCTACAAACGTGCGCCGAGCGATGGCGTACCAGGATTAAAATCCGTCTGGCAAGGTTTATTCCGCCTCTTTGAAACCCTGGAGATACTTGTGGCTCAAGTTTAACTCCTGAAAGGGTGCGAAGACAAATTTTTAATTCAGAGATGTTAAAAAAGCGTAACCTCAAACGCTTTGCTTGATTATATATAAGACATAGGATCGGTTGGAGTCCCGCTTACCCGTACTTCAAAATGCAGGTGAGGCCCTGTGCTCCAACCGGTAGTACCTACCTTACCTATTATTTGCCCCTTGGTAACCTCATCTCCTACCTTGGCTATCAATACTGACTGATGAGCATACAGAGTGGACATATTTTTCCCGTGGTCAATAATTATGGTTTGGCCGTAACCGCCGTTGGAAGCGGAAAATATTACTGTACCGTCGTCAGCGGCCACAATATTGGCGCCGCTGGGAGCCGCTATATCTACCCCCGTATGCAATTTGCGCACCTGTAGGATAGGATGAAATCTCATTCCAAAAGGAGAAGTTATGGTAGAGTAGCCGGGGGCTGGCCAGGTGTATACTCCGGTACCTACTTTTCCTCCCGTACTCTGCACTTGAATACTGCGAATCATTTGTTCCAGCCTGTAAGAATTGTTTTCTAATTCATCAATAGCTTCCTGATATTTGGCTTTTTCATTTTGTATGGTTTGCAGCATTTTTTGCTTTTCATTTTTGCGGACTTCCAAATCATTTTTCAGACTCTGCTGAGCAGCAAAAACTTGCTCCAATTCTTGCGAGCTTACTTCTAAATCACCTTTTGTCATTTCCAGTTCGGCCCGTTCCTTTTTGATAATATTAATTAAGTCTTTATCATTGGCAACTATAAGGCTCAGCATTTCATAACGGGTCAGAAAATCACTGAAATCGCTGGAAGAAAACAAAACTTCCAGATAAGAAACATTGCCGTCTTCAAATATGTAAACCAATCTGTCGCCTAGCTGTTTAGACTTTTCAGCTAGCGCGCGCTGTTTTATTTCAATGTCTTCCTGAACTTCGGCTATTTTAATTTTTAAGGCATCAATCCGCACGACGGTTTCCGCTAAATTATCTTCCGCGTTCCTAATTTCTTTTTCCAGAGCCGCCATCTGCGCGATGACGCCCTGTTCAGCCTTTTGGGTCTGATTTAACTGCTGCTGCTGCTGATTTAAAGCCCTATTAACATTTTGTAATTCCTGTTGGGTATCATCTAATTGATCAGCGTAAACCGGCAACAGGACAGACAACATGAATAACACCGCCAAAAGCACTACCGACAGCTTTTTTTTAATAATCATTTTTTTATGTATCCTCCTTATCGGCATTTTAGCCGTAAATTACGCTTTCAAAAACCGGTTCAGGGAAATAAAAGTCCCCGCAATACCTAATACAATTCCAATTATCAGCAGAGAGACGAACAACGGCACTAAAACCGCTGAGTTCTGAACCAAAGTAAACAGAGTAATGTCAGGAATATTATTTAATATAGAGCGATAGCATATATTGAGCAGAAGAACCGCAAACAATGAACCAACCGTCCCCATAGATATTCCTTCCAGGAAAAAAGGCCAGCGGATAAACCAGTTAGTCGCCCCGATAAGCCTCATCAAATAAATTTCTTTACGCCTGGAAAATACCGCTAAACGAATACTGGTAGCCACTAAAAATACCGCGCCGAACGCTAAAACAATAATTAAAGCAATACTGAGATTCTTCACCCAAACAGTAACTTGAAACATTTTTTCCACAAAGCCTTGCCCATAGTTAATCTTATAAATACCGCTGATATTGCTCATAGCAATAGCCAAGTCCTGAACCTGATGCGCGTCAACCGCTTTAATTTTAAAAGTATTCGGCAGAGGATTCTCACCAATCAGCGAATTCAAATCATTCGTATTAAGGTTTCTCTGCAGCTTGGACAGCGATTCGTCTTTAGAAACAAACGCTATCGATTGTATCCCGGGCATTTCACCAATCTGGCTCTGGATATCTTTTATTTGGCTGTCCAACAGCGAATTATCTAAAAAAACCACTATTTCCAGGTCTGACTCCAAACGGTCGATAAAATTATTAGCGTTTAAAGTTATTAACAACGCTAAACCCACGATAAAAATACAAATAGCAATGGTTGTGACGGTAGCAATTGTCAGTATGCGGTTTCTGACCATAGAAACCGCCGCTTCCCGGGAAAAATATTTCAGGTTATAAAAAAAACTCATCTAAGGTCCCCCGCGTTAGTCTCTGATATTATCTTGCCTTTTTCCAGAACTATTACCCTTTTGCGGGATACTTTAACTAACTCCAAAGCATGAGTGGCCATGATTACGGTAGTGCCCTTCCGGTTTATATCATATAAAAGGTCCATAATCCCGATAGAGGTTTCCCGGTCAAGATTTCCAGTCGGTTCATCAGCTATAAGTATGACCGGGCGATTAATTAAAGCCCTGGCAATCCCGATTCTTTGCTGTTCTCCGCCTGAAAGCTGTCCTGGAAATGATTTTTCCTTGCCGATAAGCCCCACCATACTTAAAACGTCTAACACCCTGGGGCGGATTTCTTTTGTTTTAGCTCCGATAACTTCCATAGCAAAAGCGACGTTTTCAAAAACTGTCTTGTTTTCCAATAACTTAAAATCCTGGAATATCATTCCGATAGATCTCCTCATTATAGGAATTTGACTTTTTTTCATACGGATAATACTGTGGGAATTTATGAATATTTGGCCCCGCGAAGGTATCTCTTCCCGATTAAGAAGTTTAGTAAAAGTAGATTTTCCCGCTCCGCTATGCCCCATTAAAAAAACAAATTCACCCCGATTTATTTTTATAGAAACGTCGTCTAAAGCCTTAACTCCGTTGGGATAAATTTTCGAAACATTATAAAATTGAACTAACATTAATTATCCAGTTACCCCCAGAGAACATTTATGTTTTCAAATATTCTACAAAAATCCTGTAAAACCTTTTGAATTATCCTTTTAAATCAAGTAATTTGTGGATATTAGTCATGATTTGTTCGGTGTTCAGGCCATAAAAATCCAAGAGCTCGGCCGGTTTGCCTGATTGTCCGAATACATCAGGCAAACCCATGCGCAGAACCGGAACAGGATAACATGAACAGAGCGTTTCGCAAACGGCGCTGCCCAAACCGCCGATAATGCTGTGTTCTTCTACCGTCAAAACAGCGCCGCTTCTTTTGGCTGCCTGAACGATTAGCGCTTCATCCAAGGGTTTAAGTGAATACATGTCCACAACTCCCACATTGAGCCCCTGATTTTCCAGAAGCTCCGCTGCTTGCAGAGACGGTTCCACCATGATGCCGCAAGCGATAATAACGGCGTCGGTTCCTGTTTTTAATTCGCTGCCTTTGCCTATTTGAAAATCGTAATTTTCATCATAAATGACCGGAACCTGGGGACGCCCTAAACGCAGATAACAGGGACCGCCGCTCTCATATACGGCAGTTACGGCTTTTTTTACGGCTACGGCGTCAGCCGGTACAATAACTTTCATATTAGGAACGGAACGCATCAAAGCTATATCTTCCACCGCTTGATGTGAGCCCCCGTCTTCACCCACAGTTATTCCGGCGTGAGTGGCGGCTACGGTCACATTCAATTTTCCGTATGCCAGCGAATTGCGAATCTGCTCAAAAGCGCGTCCGGTCGCAAATATAGCAAAAGAACTGGCAAAAACTTTTTTACCGCTGGCCGCTAACCCGGCTGCCATTCCTATCATATTTTGTTCAGCGATACCGGCGTTGATAAAGCGTTCGGGAAAAACTTTAGCAAAATCGATCGTTTTAGTTGATTTGGACAGATCAGCGTCCAAAACCAGCACATCGTCATATTTACGGCCTAATTCTACCAGAGCCTGTCCATAAGCGTCACGGGTCGCAATTTTTTCCAATTACGCTCCTCCTAACTATCAGTTAATAAATTACTTTCTTTTTTAAAGAGCGCTTTGCTGTGCATAAAGCTCCTTTAAAGCGCGTTCTGTTTCATCCGGGCCAGGAGCGGCTCCATGCCATTCAACTTTGTTTTCCATAAACGAACATCCTTTACCCTTTATCGTCCGTGCCAGCAATAAAACAGGCTGGCCTTTAATACGCCGGGCTTGCTCTAAAGCAGAAACGATTTGTTCAAAATCATGTCCGTCGGCAATTACAAAAGCAGCCCAGCCAAAGGCATTAAATTTATCCAGTATAGGTTCCACCGACATTACATCCCGCAGGGGGCCGTCAATCTGTAAATTATTATTATCAACAATAGCCGTCAGATTATCTAATTTATAATGGGCGGCGGCCATTGCCGCTTCCCAAACCATTCCTTCCTGCAATTCCCCGTCTCCCAGTAAAGCGTAGACCCGGTGCGCTTTTTTATCAATTTTGGCCGCCAGAGCCATACCAACCGCCCACGAAAACCCTTGTCCCAAAGAGCCGGTGGAAGCGTCTACTCCAGCCAGCTTCAGGTAATCCGGATGCCCTTGCAAAGGGCTGCCTAATTTACGCAGTCCGGCCAGCAAATCTTTGGGGAAATAGCCGCGTTCAGCCAAAGTCGCATATAGAGCGGGGGCGGCGTGCCCCTTGCTGAGTACGAAACGATCCCGATCCTGCTTGTCAGGGTGCTGCGGGTCAATATTCAATTCATAAAAATATAAACTCGCCAAAATGTCTACCGCTGACAAAGAACCTCCGCTGTGGCCTGACCCTGATAAGCCCAGCATTTTAATCAGCTCTGTGCGAATTATCAAAGCTTTGTGGTAAAGCAATTCCCGTGTTTCCGCTTTTAATGTGTTACTCAAAGTTTCCTCCTCTAAGCCTTATAAACGTTCTTTTGTTGTAAAACACCATAAATCAAATCGTCAATTTCCCCGTCCATAACTGCCTGTACTTGTCCTATTTCTATATTAGTGCGGTGGTCTTTGACTAAAGAAAACGGATTCATAGTATAAGACCTAATCTGGCTACCCCAAGCAATTTCTTTATATTCACCCTTAAATTTTTGCAGCATATCTTCATTGGCTTTTTGTTTGAGGGTAAAGAGCTTGGCCTGCAATATTTTCATCGCGGCCAGACGGTTGGCATGCTGTGATCTTTGGTTCTGACACTGAACCACCAGCCCGGTAGGCAAATGCGTAATACGCACGGCTGAATCGGTCTTGTTCACATGCTGGCCTCCGGCGCCGCTGGAACGGTAAGTATCTATCTGTAAATCCTCGCTGTTGATGACAATTTCCAAATCCTCGTCAATTTCAGGCAAAGCTGATAAAGAGGCAAAAGAAGTATGCCTCCGCCCGGAAGCGTCAAAAGGGGAAATCCTTACCAGACGGTGAACTCCCTCTTCACATTTCAGTTTACCGTAAGCGTACAGCCCTTTTACCAAAAAGGTTACACTTTTTATCCCCGCTTCATCACCGGCCAATAAATCCAAAATTTCCGTTTGATAGCCTGAGGTTTCCGCCCAGCGCGTATACATGCGCAACAGCATTTCCACCCAGTCCTGGGCTTCAGTGCCTCCGGCTCCGGCATGCAAAGAGATGATAGCGTTCAGTTTATCGTGCTCGCCGGAAAACAAAACTAAGAGCTCAAACTCCCGATAGTCATGCAATAATTTTTTCAAATCGGCGTCTATCTCGGAAATGAACTCTTCCTCATGTTCTTTTTCCGCCATCTCGATAAAATCCCGGATATAATTAACTCTGCTCCATAAATCCTTGAATTTATTTACATTTGCTTCCAAAAAACTTATTTCTTTCAGAACTTTTTGCGCTTCAGTATTATTGCCCCAAAAATCGACGGCGGAAGTTTTTATCCGCAGCTGCTCCAAAGCATCCGTTTTTCCGTCAATGTCAAAGAGATTCCCTCATTTCGGCTAATTTTTTGAATATCTCGGAACATGTGGCTTTGGGATCTTCAATCATAGTTATCGCTCCTTTGTTTCCGGCTTGGTAAATATGTTGTTTCTTGCAATCAAATGTTAGCAGCCGGCGTCTCAAAATAATCATATTTTGCCTTTAATATTACAATATCCACGCGTCTATTCATAGACCTAGTTAAATTATCTTCATTAGGGACTAAAGGGCGATATTCCCCATAGCCGATAACGGAAATGCGCTCTGCCGGAACCAAGCCCTCTTCGCTCAAAACATGAACGACATTAGTAGCTCGCAAAACCGACAGCTCCCAGTTAGAAGGGAAACGGGAATTATTGATAGGTAAATTGTCCGTATGCCCTTCCACGCGAATAAAATTAGGAACGTCCATTAAAATGTTCCCCACCTGGATGATTAAATTGCGGGCACGGCTGGTCAGCTGGTCAGAACCGCTTTCAAATAATAAATTATCCTTGAGACTTATCACCAGCCCCCGTTCCTGCTGATAAATAATTATTTCATCGCTCAGCTTAGGAAGCGGCAAAGCTCCGTTTTGCTGTTGTTCGGCATTTTGAAGGTCTTCATTTGCTATGTATTGATTTATACTGTCCATGACAGAGTTTATTTGCGCTTGTTCTTGCCTGATTTCGTTCAATATGTCTTCATCACCTTGGCTTTGCTGCGTATCATCCTGTGGTATGGCGATATTGGGGAAATCGAATACCGATGCCTGGCCGTTGAAAACCATACTTAAAGCATTGGCCATTTGGGCGTATTTATTTATATCTACCTGGCTCATAGAATACATAATTACAAAAAACACCATAAGTAATGTAATGAAATCAGCATAACTTAAAAGCCAGCGTTCCATCCCGCCGCCGCCTTCTTCTCCGCCTTCATTTTTTTTCTTCTTTTTGGATTTTGACATATCCTAATTCTCCTCAGCTTTACTGGTCAGTGCTTTTTTTATGTCCGCCGATAAGAAAGTCATAAGTTTTTCTCTTATTACCCTAGGGTTTTCTCCGGCCTGCACAGAAAGAATGCCTTCCAGAATCATTTCCATAAGCAGTATTTCTCTTTTCGTTTTCACTTTAATCTTATTTCCGAAAGGAATCCAAAGCAGGTTAGCGGAAGAAATACCATAAAGAGTAGCCAGAAAAGCTACCGCTATAGCACCCGATAATTCTTCCGGACTGGATAAGTTGCTGAGTACTTGTACCATACCCATAACCGTACCTATTATACCCATGGTAGGGCCAAAACCTCCGGCGGTCATAAAGATTTCGGTTCCTATTTTTTGCTCATCTTCATAAGCCTGTATCTCCATTTCCAGCATACTGCGGGTAAGTTCGGGGTCAGTTCCGTCTATAACCAGGTTTAACCCCCGCGCAAAAAAAGGATTTTCTATATCATTTATTTTGGCTTCCAAACTCAGCAGCCCTTCCCGACGGGCTGAATCCGCTATGGCCACTAAAGATTCCAGCACATTGGCATAATCTATTTTTTTATCTGTAAACACCGATTTTAAAATAGCCGGCGTTTTTTTCAAATCGGCCAGAGTAAAACTCACTACGGTCGCTCCGATAGTGCCGCCGAAAACAATAATGAAAGCGGAAGGAACCACCAGCATTGATAAAGAACCGCCTTCTTCCAAAAAACCCAACAATAACAGACCGAATCCTAATATTAGCCCGACAATACTAGTTATATCCATTAAATATTACCTCTCCCGCAACATTTTTTATATTTTTTGCCGCTTCCGCAAGGGCATAAATCATTACGTCCTACTTTGGAAACCCTTACAGGTTTTTTTCCCTGTTCATTTTCCTGCTTGGCTACAATCTTCTTTTCTTCCAGTTTTTGTACGACTTTCACCCTAAGCATCAGACGTACCACCGCTTCCTTAATGCTAAAAATCATAGTCTGAAAAGCTTCAAACGCCTCGAACTTATATTCTATCAAAGGGTCTTTCTGCCCGTAGCCTCTAAGCCCTATTCCGTTGCGTAACTGATCCATGGAATCTATATGGTCCATCCATTTTTCATCAATTACTTTCAGCATAATAGTTTTTTCCAATTCCCTGACCAAATCGCCGCCAAGCTCTTCTTCTCTGGCTTCATAGAAAGCATGAGTTTTTTCTTTTAATAAATCTTTTAATTCGTTTTTGGTCATGCCCAGGATATCTTCAGCCTTAAAATCCGGAACCGGAATGATATTCTGCTCCACATAGGATATAAGTCCGTTCAAATCCCATTCATCCGAATATTTTTCTTCTCCGGCAAAACCATCTACCAATTGCTCTATAACGTCATCAATCATGCTGGAAATCGTATCTTTTAAATTATCGCCATAAAGAACTTTTTTACGTTCCCCATAGATCACTTCCCTTTGCTGATTAATTACATCATCATAGCGCAATACGTTTTTACGTATGTCAAAATTATGGGATTCCACCTTTTTCTGAGCGTTTTCTATCCGCTTACTTATAATTTTGTTTTCTATCGGCATTTCATCATCCATACCTAACCTGTCCAGCAAGCCTTCAATGCTTTCAGAGCCGAACAAGCGCATGAGGTCGTCTTCCAGAGATACATAAAAGCGGGATTCGCCAGGATCGCCCTGCCGTCCGGAACGTCCCCGTAGCTGATTATCAATCCTCCGCGCTTCATGACGTTCAGTCCCTAAAACATATAACCCTCCCTTGTTTTGGACTCCCTCGCCCAAAACAATATCGGTTCCGCGCCCCGCCATATTAGTGGCTATAGTTACCGCTCCTAACTGCCCGGCTTTAGCAATTATCTGAGCTTCCTTTTCATGATTTTTAGCGTTTAAAACCTGATGCCGGATACCTTTTTTGCCAAGCATCCTGCTTAAAATTTCAGACTTTTCGATTGACACGGTACCTACCAGAACCGGCTGCCGCTCCTGATGTTTTTCAATAATGTCCTGGACAACAGCGTTGAATTTCCCCAATTCAGACCTATATACAAAATCCGGTTTATCTTCACGGACCATTGTTTGATTGGTAGGAATTGTCACAACATCCATACCGTAAATATTCCGGAATTCTTCTTCTTCAGTTTTAGCGGTCCCTGTCATACCGGCAATCTTTTTATACATCCTGAAATAATTCTGGAAAGTAATAGTCGCTAAAGTCTGCGATTCTTTTTCTATTTTGACTCCTTCTTTAGCCTCGATTGCCTGATGCAGGCCGTCGCTGTAACGTCTGCCGAACATTAAGCGTCCGGTGAACTCATCAACAATTATTACCTGATTATCCTTGATAACGTAATCGCGGTCTCTTTTCATTAAAGCGTGGGCTTTCAGCCCTTGGTTCATATAATGGGCTATTTCCATGTTTTCCGACAAATTGTCAATACCAAAAAAATTTTCTACCTTTACTACCCCGTCTTCGGTCAGAGTAACCAAATGAGCTTTTTCGTCGGTAATAAAATCGGCCCCATTCTGCAGCCTAGGGACAAACCTGGCAATACTAGAATACAAATCAGTCGGTTTATCGCCTTCTCCTGATATAATCAACGGCGTTCTGGCTTCATCGATTAAAATAGAATCCACTTCGTCAACCAGAGCGAAATACAACGGCCTTTGCACCATCCGCTCCGCGTTTATCACCATGTTGTCGCGCAAATAATCAAAACCCAGTTCATTATTAGTCGCGTAAGTGATATCGCTCGCGTAAGCCGCTTTTCTTGCCGCATAATCCAGCCCGTGGACTATAAGCCCTACGGTCAGCCCGCAAAACTCATAAACCGGCGCCATCCAGGCTGAGTCACGGGCGGCTAAATAATCATTTACCGTAACTATATGGACGCCCTCACCGGTTAAAGCATTGAGATAAGCCGGCAGAGTCGCTACCAGAGTTTTTCCTTCCCCGGTCTTCATCTCAGCGATACGCCCCTGGTGGAGTATGATTCCCCCGATAAGCTGAACGTCAAAATGCCTCATCCCCAAAGTACGCCGTGAAGCCTCCCGCACCAACGCAAAAGCCTCGGGTAATATATCGTTTAATTCTGCGCCTTCCTTTAACCGTTGTCTGAATTCCTCGGTTTTTGCAGGAAATTCTTCATCTGGTAAATTTTGGATTTCTGGTTCCAGGGAATTTATATTTTGCACGAAAGGGCGAATTTTTTTTATTTCTTTTTCATCATCGTCAAGCAGATTTTTTAAAAAATTTTTTAACATGTTTTTATGCTCCTATCTTCGTTAAAGCTGACAACAGCTGATTTACTCCGGTTTAAAAAAGAGGAACATTTATGTTCCTCTATAATTTGTACATTAATTTTATATTAACATTTTAAAGCAATTCATAGCAACTAATCAAAATCCGGCTCTATTAAACCAAAATCACCATTTTTTCTTTTATATACCACATTTACTTCATCGGTATTGGCATTAAAAAATACAAAGAAATTATGCCCCAGCATGTTCATCTGCATGATAGCCTCTTCCTCATCCATCGGCTTTAAGGCAAAGCGCTTGGAGCGGACAATTTTAAATTTCTCCAAATTTTCCTGTTCAGCCGGCTCCGCTTTGATCTGAGATTTAATTTCATCGGCCAAAGCCCGTTTAAGGCCCGCGCCGCGGCCATGCCGGTAAAGCTTGGTTTTATATTTATCAATTTGTTTTTCGAGTTTTTCCTCCACTGAATCTATAGCGGTGTACATATCATTGGTAGTTTCTTCGCCTCTTAAAATAATGCCGTTCAGCGGAATCGTCACTTCTATAGTGTGGCGCGCGCCCTCTACCGACATTAATACCTGAGCCCCCTTAACATTGTCAAAATATTTTTCCAGCTTAGACAGCCTTCTGGTAGCATATTCTTTAAGTTCCTCCGAAACCTCCATACGACGGCCTCTTATTTCAAAATTCAAAATCATATCCCCCTTTCATTCGTTAAATATTTTTTATTGACGTATTGCCTTACTCATATCTGAAAACACGTTGCTTATGCGGTTCACCATTGCTATGTAAGGACCAGGATAAGTTTTGTTTATTAAAATATACTAAAAAAAGCGGGGGTTTTCAAATAAATCCGCTATCTCCGCAAAAATTCATACCAGGCCCCAATTTATTTTTTGCTGTCCAAAAACCAGGGCTCATTATCAAAATTAGGGCTGTAGGCGGTATTGGCCTGCTGATTTTTTTTTATACGCCCCAGTTTTTTTTCTAATTCATTTTTTACGTCTGTGAGCAATTGCTGATTTTTTTTATCCACATTCTGTATTTTTATAATGGCTTTGCTGATTTCTGCTTTTTCATCGTTAATTTTTTTTAATAATTCCGGAGCAATATTTATTTGCCGCAAACGCTCATTATGGCCATCAATAGTTTTTTCCAAATGATCTCTTTGCGCGAAAAACTCATTCAGGCGCGAATAACTGTTTACATTATCCTCTTTTTCTTCCTCGCCGGCCGCGTCTTCGTACAATGTCTGCAATACATCATTTTGCCGGCCGGATAATGACAGCATGGCATTGTAAAGAGCGCGCAGTTCCGAATAAATATTGAAAACATCCATATCAGTGAAATTCCTTCCCATACTCAGCCTGAAATATTAACCTTCTTTAACGAGGTATTTTGAACGGACGCTTGGTTCGGGCCTAAATTTTTGACGGCTTCCTCCCAAGTCTCGTACATCTGGTTAAAATAGTCCAAAACCTCATCAAGGATATCCACATCTTTTTTTACATTGGCGGCTATTAGCTGCTGCAAAAAGTAATCGTACAAAGACATGAGATTATGAGATATGTCATACTCCATTTTTAAAGTGGACATCAATTCAGCCACGATTTCCTGTACCGTAACGATGTTTAAATGCGCTTTGTTCATGTCGTTATCATTAATAGCAATTTTGGCGTTATTTAAACTTTTAATAGCTCCGCTGAAAAGCATTAACAGCAACCTGCCGGGGCTGGTAGTTTCTATACTGGTTTTTTTATATTGCAAATACGCCTGATTATTTATTTCCAAAAAAATCCCTCCCGCATTTCTACCCTTTATTATATTATCGAAACTTTTTCCAGTTGCTTAATTGGTATTTTTATCCTTTTGTTATTTTATTATATTATTGAAACTTTTTCCAGTGATTGAACCGGTATTTTTTCTTTTTTTATTAGAGGCTCCCTGTCGGGATTCTTTTTATCGGGAGGGTTTAATTAAAAAATAATACCATTAATAATGACGAAGAAGCCTGAGCAAAAAAACGTACACCTTTGCCGGCTTGAGCTTTTTATCTGCGTACCAGGAACGCCGTGAATAATCCCTTTGCGCGTAAACAGCGTATCCGCGGAAGATACGCCGTTAAAACTTTTTTTATATGTTAGTTATATGTCAAAATTTTTACGCCCCGGCCAAAGTCTTCGTTTTTTTCTTATACGTGAAACTTAAAAAAAATATAATTGTCAGCCCGACGCTTATTAATCCGCCCAAATAAAAGCTGTTGGCCGGCCCAAAATGTTCCGCCACGTAACCGGTAGCAAAATTGCCTATGGGAGAAGAACCGGTTAATACCAGGTAATACACGCTCATAACCCGGCCGCGGTAATCATCTGAAGAATTAAGCTGCAAAAGAGAGTTTACGGTAGTCATAAAAGTTATATTGAACATTCCGATAATCGCGATTACCGCTAAGACTATATAATAATTGGAAACGCTTCCGGCTAAAATCAAACTGCCCGACAAAAGCAAAGCGTTTATCAAAACAGAGCGGGGGGACAATTTATTTCGGGAGCGGGCGGCAAAAACCATAGAGCCGATTAAAGCCCCTATTCCCATAGCGGATAACATAAAACTGAATCCCTGTACCTGCTGGCTGAATGTTACCCGGGCAAAAACCGGGAATATCACATTCGTATTCATGGCAAAAATACCTATAATCATAGTAGAAACTGTGGCGTAAAAAATAATGTCTTTATGTTTTATGTATTTCAGCCCGTCTATGATTTCAGACATTACAGGTTTTTGCTGTGTTCTTATGTTTTCATCGTAATGATTGATTTTAGTCAGACTGTAAATAACCGCTATAAAGCTCAACCCGTTTAATAAAAAACAAAAGCTCACGCCGTATTTGGCCATAATAAAGCCCGCCAGCCCCGGTCCGACTATTTTAGCGGTATTTTCTACCGTCGCGTTCAGCCCTATAGCGTTTTTCAAGTCTTTGCGCCCGACCAGTTCTATAAAAAAGGTCTGCCGCGCGGGCATATCAAGAGTATTGGAAAGCCCCAGCAGAGCTGCCAGTATAAAAATATGCCAGTATTCAACAATTTCCAGCCCCACTAAAGCGGCCATTATCAAAGCCTGCGCCATTTGAAAAGCCTGCGTAAAAAGCAGTATATTTTTTTTGGGATATTTATCTATATAAACGCCGCTGAATAAAGAAAACAACAGGATGGGAAGCTGCTGGCACACTCCCAGCAAACCCAGCAAAAAAGCTGAATCGGTTAAAGAATAGATCAGCCACTGCTGGGCGGTTCTCTGCATCCAGGTACCTAAAAGGGAAATCCCCTGCCCGGAAAGGAAATACCGGAAATTGGAATGTGCGAGAGCTGAAAATCTGTCTGATAAAAGTTTTTTGAAAGGCAATTTTTTTGCTGCTGTCACGAACTATCCCCGCCTCAGTTTTTAATAAAAGCTGTATATCGCTGAAAAATTTCCGCTGATTACGGTCGGGCATGTCTGAAAAAAACTAATCAAACTTTTTCAGCGATTTTAAAAAAGATGGAAAAATAAAAAGCCGGAGACTGTGCCTGTCCAGTCTCCGGTTATACGGTCAACTATTAAAAAGCAATGCTTTAGTATTTACATAGTTTAACAGCTTCGGCGGATATATGTCAACGGCTTATGGCTGGAGGCGGAAATTATTTATTACGCTCTGCTCCATAATCCTTTTTATTAATAAATCACGTGAATTTACGCGGCAATTAAACTTGCAATTTTCACGCGCAAATTTTTTTAAAAAAAACCCTTGACATGCATTTAACCATTATGTATACTGACTTTTATAAAATAATCCTATAATTCCTATAGGAATTGTGGTATCACATATTGATACAGGTAAATTAAGGCTTATTTTATAGTTTTTCGACTGATCAGGAGACTGAAGGTCATGAGAGTTATATCATGTAACTGTCATGGCCTTTTTTGTTTTTTAACCATAGGGTTAAACGCGTACAGCTGACGCTTCCAAATTTATAATATTAAATTAACCAAAGGAGTTGGAGTTCCGATGTGCAAGTAAGATTCAGGCAATTTAAACCTAATGATATGTTTCACCGCTTTTCGACTGATCAGGAAACTGAAGGTCATGGGAGTTATATCATGTAACTGTCATGGCCTTTTCTGTTCCTTAATTACGAGGTTAAACGCGTACAGCTGGCGTTTCCAAATTCATAATATTAAATTAACCAAAGGAGTTGGAGTTCCGATGTGCAAGTAAGATTCAGGCAATTTAAACCCAATGAGATACTCTGTAAATTTTCGGCCAATCAGAAAACTGAAGGTCATGGGAGTTATAACATGTAACCGCCATGGCCTTTTCTGTCCCTTAATTATGAGGTTAAACGCGCGTGGCCGGCGCGGCCGGATTGACGATATTAAATTTTTGCCAAGGGGGGTGATTTGAATTTCTGCGAATAAATTTGATGATTTTACGGTTCCTGTTTTTTCCCGGAAAAAATTAACGCTGCCGCTTAACGCGATAAGCGGCTCAGGCAAAAAATTTGCTTTAAGCGCTTTTGAAAAATCGGTAGCCATCGTGACTTTTCTGCTGGTATGGGAAGGGTTGCCCCGGCTGGGTTTAGTCGACCCTTTCCTGCTGCCTTCTTTCAGCGACGTAATCGGAAGTTTGGGAAAATTAGCGGTAAGCGGCGAAATGTTAAAACACATAACCAGCAGCATGTCGCGCTCCGGACTGGGCTTTCTCCTGGCGGTAACTTTTTCGATAATAACGGGTTTTGTCGTGGGCTGGTTCAAGCGGGTGGAACGCGTTATGAACTTACTGCTGGAAGCGGGGCGAAACACTTCCACCTTAGCTCTTTATCCGGTTTTTATACTTGTTTTCGGTTTAGGGGAGGTTTCAAAAATCGCCATTATAACCTGGGGCGCGACCTGGCCTACTCTGTTAAACACTATCAACGGGGTGAAAAATGTTGACCCTCTGCTTATTAAAATGGCCCGTTCCATGGGCATATCAAAAATAGGCCTGTTTTTTAAAGTAATCTTACCCATGTCTTTGCCTTCTATCGCGGTAGGATTGAGGCTGAGCGCCGCCAGTTCCTTGCTGATACTGGTAGCCGCGGAAATGTTAGGCGCTAATAAAGGGCTGGGTTTTATGACTTTTTATTATCAGGAAAGATATGCCATTCCGGAAATGTACGGAGGCATAATCACTATTTCCATTATAGGTCTGATCGTCAATATTCTTATGGTAAAACTGGAAAGACGTATGACTGTATGGAAAGAAAAAGCGGTCAAATAATAATCGTTTAGAAAGGATGAATTATAGTGAACAAGAAAACGCTCCGAAAGCTGGCTATCCCCGTAATGATTTTTTTAGGACTGGTTACGGTCAGCGCCTGTTCATCCAGCAGCGCGCCGACTACGGCCGCCCAGGACGGTGAAGAAACACCTTTTACCTTAAAGGTATTTCATAATTCCGACATTACCGGGGTTAATATATTCTGGGTGGCGGACGCCAAAGGCTTCGCGGCGGAAGAAAATATAATTTTTGACGACGTGGGGGTAGTGCCGTCCGGAGAGCTGGTAGCCTCGGTAGTGGCGGGCAAGCTTGATGTGGGGGGAGCGCACGTGAACCGCACTATCGCCGGCATAAACGGGGGCGCTAAAATCAAAGCGGTGGCCGCGTCCAGTGAAACTCTGCAAGATTTTCCCCACATGTGTTTCGTAGCGGTAAAGGGCAGCCCTATAAAATCGGCGCGGGATTTGGTCGGCAAAAAGCTGGGGCTGGCTACTTACGGCGGCTGCAACGAGTACACCACCTATGCCTGGTTCGATAAAAACGGCATCGCCCAGCCCAAAGAGCAGATGGATATATTTATCTTGCCCGGGGAAACGAAATTATTACAGGCTCTGGAACAAGGCGAAGTGGACGTGGTGGGTATACACAAGGACCCCAGCTGGGTCTTAGCACAAGGAAAATACGATTTGCTGTACACCGATTTCGATATATGGGGAACGATAGGCGGTAACACACCGCACTATTTTTCCGAAAAATTTATTAATGAACACCCGGAAGTGGTGAGGCGTTTTGTCCGGGTTATAGCTAAAACCAATAACTGGGTCAATGAAAACCGTAAGGAAGCGGAAAGAATTACGGCGGAAAGAGGCGGCGTAGATCCCAGCCAGGTAAGAAGCGCCAATTACACTAAAGACGCGGTTATGAAACCGGAAACGGTACAGGTATGGATTGACCTCTTAGAAAAATACGAGGAGATAAAACCGGGCATCACTCCTGAACAGATCTATACCAATGAGTTTAACGAGCTGGCTCCCAAGATTTAAAGGTTAACCGCGAAAAGCCGGGACGGGAGCGATTATGTTCCCGGGAAAACAATTTATGAAAAATAAGGACGGCCGCGGGGAAAAGCGTAAAAACGGCAAAATAAGTTAACTATCGGGCTTTTCCCCTTATAAGGCCGGTAATCCCCATAGTTACGGCTGAACCGGAGAAACGGGCGCCGCGGGTAAAAAAGCGGTTCAGGAATAACCGCTTAGAAAGGACGAATTACGATGAAAAAGAAAACGCTCCAAAAGCTGGCTATCCCCTTAATGATTTGTTAGGACTGTCTACGGCCAGCGCCTGCTCATCCAGCGGTGCGCCGACTACGGGCGCCCAGGACGGCAAAGACGAAGAGCCTTTTGTTTTAAAAATACCTCACGCCGCTGTCATCTCCTCGGTCAATACATTTTGGGTAGCGGACGCCAAAGGTTTCGCGGCGGAAGAAAACATAATTTTTGAAGATGTGGGGGTAGTGCCGCCCGGTGAAACGGTAGCCTCGATTGTGGCGGGCAAGATTGACGTGGGGGGAAATCACGTGAACAGAACCATCGCCGGCATAAACGCCGGAGCTAAAATCAAGGCGGTGGCGGCTTCTTCCGTAACCACGGAAGAAGTTCCCCATATGTGCTTCATAGCGGTAAAGGGCAGCCCTATAAAATCGGCGCGGGATTTGGTCGGCAAGAAACTCGGTCTGTCTAATTACGGAGGCTGCAACGAATATACCACTTACGCCTGGCTCGGTAAAAACGGCATCACCCAGCCCAAAGAGCAGATGGAATTATTTGTTTTACCCAGTGAGACAAAAGTGCTGCAAGCTTTGGAGCAGGGCGAGGTTGATGTGGCAGGCATACATAAAGACCGCTCCTGGGTCATTGATCAGGGAAAGTATGATTTGTTGTACAGTGATTACGATATATGGGGAAATATAGGCGGCGCTACCCCGCATTTCTTTTCCGAGAAATTTATCAGTGAACACCCGGATGTGGTAAGACGTTTTGTACGGGTTATAGCCAAAACCCAAAAATGGATTAATGAAAACCGTAAGGAAGCGGAAAGAATCACGGCGGAAAGAGGGGGAGTCGAAGCTTCGGAAGTCAGGTCTTTTAATTTATCCGCGGACGCTGTCATATACCCGGAAACTATTCAGGTGTGGATTGACCTTTTAGAAGAATATGAGGAGATAAAGCCGGGCATCACTCCTGAGCAGGTCTATACCAATGAGTTTAACGAGCTGGCTCCCAAGGTTTAAAAATTATGTTTCCGTACGGAACGGAAAGCGGCTATATATCACAAGGAGGGTAGATTATGAAAAACTGGGGCGGCTATATAAGTGAAACATTCGAAAAAATCATACTGGTAATTATTATACTGGCATTTTGGGAATTGGCTCCCAGGGCAGGGTGGGTGTCGCAGGATATACTCCCCTCCTTCAGCGTAGTATTGGTAAAATTTTGGCAAATGCTGCTTTCCGGGGAGATGTTTAAAAATTTATTTATAAGTTTGGAAAGGGCTTTTGGGGGCTTTGCCTTGTCGGTAGTAATAGGTATTACGCTGGGCTTTCTGCTGGGGTGGTCGGAAAAAGTAGAGAAAATAATTGACCCCCTGATGCAGTTGGCCCGCAATACGGCGGCTTTGGCCTTATATCCCCTCTTCATTCTCTTGTTCGGACTGGGTGAAGTGTCCAAGGTAGCTATCATTTTTTGGGGTGCCATATGGCCCATTTTAATAAATACCATAGAAGGAGTGCGGGGCGTGGACCCTTTGTTTGTGAAGACGGCCTATTCTATGGGAGCTTCGAAAAGAATACTTTTTAGCCGGGTAATTTTACCCGCGACTTTCCCAACTATATTTACCGGCATCAGGCTCAGCGCTTCCAGATCGGTCATCATCCTGGTAGCGGCGGAGATGATGGGCTCCAGCAGCGGGTTAGGCCATTTAGTGTTCTTTTCCGAAGCCAATTTGCAAATCGCGAAAATGTATTGCGGCATTTTAATGCTGATAATTCTGGGAGTAACAATCAATTATGTTTTGGTAACTTTGGAAAAACATGTAACGCGCTGGAAAGAAGAAATAGTTGAAATGTGAAGCATTATATCAGAAGGAGTGGTCAGAAAGGTGGAGCACAGATGAAAAAATTCCAGGAAATAATTGATAATTCCTTAGTTGACGAGTTAACAAACGATGCGGTTATCGGGGTTGATATCGGCTCCCGCACCGGCAAAGCGGTTCTTTTACACGAGGGTAATATATATACGGCCATAGTGCCGACCGGCGTTTACGCTCAGGAAACAGCCGACAAGCTTTTGGGGAAATTACTGAAAGAAGCGAAACTGGAAAAACAGCAAATTCAGTTTATGGTGGGAACAGGCTACGGCCGTGTCATTTTAGATTTCGGAGACGTACCCTTACAGGTTGTTACCGAAATATCCTGTCACGCTATGGGAGCGCATTACCTGAACGCCAACGTCCAAACCATCGTTGATATAGGGGGACAGGATTCCAAAGCTATCAGGGTGGATCCGCGCAACGGAAAAGTAGTCGAGTTTATTATGAATGACAAATGCGCGGCGGGCACAGGTATATTTTTAGAGAAAGTAGCCAATTTATTGGATTTGAGCGTGGAAAGATTCGGGCAGGAGTCTTTGAAAGCCACTAAGCCTTCGGATATAAGCAGCCAATGCGTGGTTTTTGCCGAATCGGAAGTAATTTCTTTAAAGGCTCGGGGAGAAAAACGGGAGGACATAGCCGCCGGTATCCATGTCGCGACAATCAGAAGGATAAAAAATCTTATTAACCGGATAGGCCTGCAGCCGGATTTAATATTTTCAGGCGGCGTTTCCAATAACGCGGGCATGAAAAAAGCTCTGGAAGATGTAGTAGGTTATACAGTGAGCCCGGTCAGAATGGATACCATATATGCCGGAGCGTTGGGCGCCGCTGTTTTAGCGCAGAAGGCTCTGCTCGCAAACGCCGTGCCAAACATCTTCAAGGAAAACAAATACGTATCATGACGCGTTAATAAGTCTTAAATACCGCTTAAAGCGGCTTAGAAGGGCTAAAGCCCCTTCCCGAATTATTCCGAAGGCTTTTTTTACCCGACGCGACGGAACAGCGTGATTTGATAAGTCTTTCGCGAACGGAGGGAATAAAACAACGCCTGAGCTTCGTCAGGTAAATCGAGCATAGTTATCAGCCGCTGGCGGAGTTAGTCATTTTTATTTTACAGGCGGAAAATAATCGCCGCTATCGCCTGATTTTATCAGCGGATATTTGTAGAGCCGGATGCGGCAAAATTTAAAATAAGGTGGAATCTGGATGAACTTGAATGAAGTGATAAATGAAGAATTAGCTTCAAATTTACAAAAAGGAAGGGTTTTGGGAATCGACATCGGTTCCCGTACCGGTAAAGCGGTATTGATCGACAAAGACAAATTTTATACCGCTTTAACCCCGACCGGAATAGATATGCAGGAAACCGCGGAGGAGCTTTTGGAGGAGCTGCTGGAGCAATCGGGATTACAGATCGAGGATATAGATTACATAGTGGGAACCGGATACGGACGTGTAGCTATGAATTTTGAGAACATACCTACCCAGGTAGTTACCGAAATATCCTGCCACGCCATGGGAGCGCATTATCTCAATCCTCAGGTCAGAACCATAATTGACATAGGAGGGCAGGATTCCAAAGCGATTATGGTCGACCGTGACACGGGAAAGGTATCCTCTTTCGCTATGAATGATAAATGCGCCGCCGGTACGGGACGTTTTTTGGAAAGAGTGGCGACCCTTTTGGACCTGACGATTGATGAACTGGGAGAAGAAGCTACCAAAGCCGAGTCCCCCACTCATATAAGCAGCCAATGTGTGGTGTTCGCCGAATCAGAAGCTATCTCTTTGCGGGCCAAGGGCGAAAGCCGTGAAAATATCGCGGCGGGAATACATTTAGCTACCGCCAGGCGCGTACGGAATTTGTTAAAAAGGGTAGGTTTTGAGCCGGATTTAGTGTTTTCCGGAGGCGTATCCAATAACATAGGCATGAAAAAAGCCCTGGAGGAACTATTGGGCGCTTCTATCGCCGATGTGAAGCTGAATACTATTTATGCCGGCGCTTTAGGCGCGGCTATTCACGCTCATGATTTTCTGCGGGAAGGAAGCAAAGAGGACGTCGAACAGTCTATAGATCTTAATCTGGACTTGAGCGGACTGGAAAAGCGTATACAGGAACGGGAAAATTTCCTGATCAATTCGCCGCAATTAACAAAAATAGGCTATTTATGCACTTATACCCCGCTGGAGTTAATGAACGCTGCGGAAGTCCCTCATGTGCGCCTGTTCAGAGCCGGCAATCCTGATGTAGTCGCCAGCGGAGAGCAGATAACGCAAAGCGTTTTTTGCGATTTTACTAAAAGCGTTTTAGGGGCTTTTAAAGAAAATGACCCTTTATACAGTTCTTTAAATAAAATTTATACTTTTTACACCTGCGATTGCATGAAAAAAGTCGGAGAAGCGATAAATCAGTTTTTTACGCCTTCTGAGGTATATGTTTTACCTCGGTTAAAGGATGAGGACCCTTCCCGTAATTATTATTACAAGGAAATCCTAAGCTTCAAAAAAGAATTGGAAGCCATTTCAGGCAAAACCATTAACGATGAAGACCTGCGCCGGCAAATTGTAATATACAATCAGCTCCGGAGTAAATTAAAAGATATTTCCGAATTACGCAAGCGTGAAAATCCTCCTTTGACCGGCAAAGATTTTCTGGATTTGGTCAAAGGTTACTATTATCTGCCTCCCGAAGACTTATTGAATTTTTACCAGGAGGTTTACGACCGCTTATCCGCCGTTCCGGCGCAAGGAAGAAGAAAAATACGTTTGATGATGTCCGGAGGGGTAGTGGCGGATGGAGACAGGCGCCTTCTGGAGCTGATCGAAGATGAGATCGGAGCCCGGGTAGTCGTGGAAGACCATTGCACCGGCTTAAAAACTGTTTACCATACTTTAGAGGAAGACGGAGACCCTTTCCGCTCTTTAGCGTACGGTTATTTGGATCAGGCGCCCTGCGCCCGTATGAAGCCGCTGGAGGACAGAGTGCTGTTTTCAGGGAAATTAGCGCGGGAGTATGATGTAGACGGAGTTTTATACGTTTACCTGAAATTCTGCCCCTGCTACGGGCAGACCAAACATGAATTTTTTAAATATTTCCGGGAAATAGGCATTCCCACTTTGGAAATACCTATTGATTATTCCAGAAGCGACCAGGGCCAGTTAAAAACCAGACTGGAAGCTTTTATTGAAGTCTTATGCGAAAGGGGAGCCAATTTATGAGTTTTAAAGATGTTGAACAACAGCTGGATTATTTTCGTTACAGCCGCGACGAAGTCCATGGATATTCCAAAGCGGTGGGTAAGTTGCTGGATCTTTCGGTTAATTATGTTCCTGACGCCGAAAAAGCCTATACCGAAGGCAAAAATGCCATCTGGGCAGGTATGGGCGGCTGGGAAATACCTTTAATCTATTCTAATGGCATCATTCCGGTGATGTTCAGCGAAATGGGGCGTTTTGCCGGAGTAGAAGCTATTACTATAGCCGAGGATTATTATCAGTTTCCCCAGGAAACCTGCTCTATGGTTAAATGCGTGGTGGGAGAGTGGCACCTGCGCCGGAATCAGTCTAAGAGCATAAAACGCGTTTTGGTTTCGGCGGTAGCCTGCGAACCTTATAATATGGCCTGGGAAATCATAAAAAAGGAAGGCTATGAATTATTCAATATGGATGTTATATACCGTGGCCCCGGAGTCATAGGTGAAAGACTGGAACAACTGGTGGAATTTTTTGTGGATCAGATTTACCGGGTGCAGGACTGGCTCACCGGCGGACAACCGGTGGATGAAGAAAAGCTTAAAGCGGAAATAGCGAAAAAAAACCGCCTGCTGTTAAAAGTACGTAGAATTTTAGATTTACGTTTGAAACATCCTTTTTATATCCGCAGCTTGCCGACTATATATTTACTTAACGGGTTAACTACTTACTTTGGCAAGCCGGAAGAATTTGAAGAAACTGTGAACCTTCTCCTTGAAGAGATGGAAAACATATCGGAAGAAACCGCTCAGGATAAGGTGATACCGCTGGTATGGGTGGGAGGGACCGGTCAGGAATTCGGCGTTTACGAAGCTATAGACCAGGCGGGCGGCGCGCTGTTAGGTTTTCGGAACGTTCCTTTTAAACTTTACCGGGAAGACATACATCCGGTGGAAGCTCTGGCCCGCTACGTGCTTGACAACCAAAATGCCGGCGCTTCCGTTTACGTACAGGATTTAGTGGAACAGGAGATAGAGAAGGTCAACGCTAAAGGCTTGATCCTGCAAGGGGTTCTGGGCTGCTCTTACAGTACCATTGCCCGTGAAATGTGGCGGGAACATTTTCACCAGAAAGGCATTCCCAGCATTAATTTAGAAGGGACTTTCCAGTTCGGCGCCCCCAGCGGCCAGCTAGTTACCAGGACCAAGGCTTTTATTGAGATGCTGTCTTAAAAAATAAATGGAGGGATTAGATTTGAGCGGTTTTGTAGAAAGGCCCAAATATGTATGCTCATTAGGAGGCGCGGTAGGAACCATCAGCGCTCTGCCCAGGACAGTCCCTATTTTGCACGCGGCGACTGGCTGCGGCGGCAATATTTCCACTTCTTTGAATCAGGCCGCCGGCTACCGGGGCAGCGGATACTGTAACGGGCAGGCTCTTCCCAGCACCAATACCTCGGAACGGGAAATAGTTTTCGGCGGTGAGGCAAGGCTGAACGAGCAGATCGAAAATACTATCAAGCTGGTGGAAGGAGATTTGTATTTTGTCATAACCGGCTGTATGGTGGAAATGATAGGCGATAACATTTTTAATTCCATCAAAACTTACAGTACGGATGAAATAAAAGTTATAGGAGCTGAAACAGGCGGCTTCCACGGTAATTATTATAAAGGCTATGAAATTGTTCTCAAAACCCTGTTTAAGGATTTTGTGGAGCCGCGGCCGCGTAAAGACCATAAGCTGGTCAATTTGTTCGGTATAGTTCCTCTGCAGGATGTTTTCTGGCAGGGCAATATAGCTATTATTAAAAAATTATTGGAAAAACTGGGGTATCAGGTCAACACTTTTTTTGGTTACGGCGAAACCCTTGATAACTTGAAAAACGCCGCCTCCGCTTTTATGAATATTGTGGTTTCTGATACTTTTGGAGTTGAAGCGGCTCAGCTGTTCGAAGAAATTCACGGAGTCCCTTATATTACGGCTCCTTTCCCTATAGGAGATCACGGCAGCACGTTATTTTTAAGGACTGTCGGCGCCGCTTTAGGCATTGACGGCGCTTTTGTAGAAAAAGTTATTAAAGAAGAACAGGATTACTATTACAGTTATCTGGAAAGGATAGCCGATGTTTACAGCGATTTGGATTTACAGCGCTACGCGGTCGTAATAGGCGATTCCAATTATACACAGGCGCTGGTCAGGTTTTTAGCGGACGATCTGGGCTGGCTGCCGGAATTGGTAGTAATTAACGATTTCCTGGACGAAGAACAAAAGGCCTCGGTGGAAAACCGTTTTAAAGATTATGAATCCGGTGTGAACCCGCGGGTTATTTTTGATACGAACGCCTCCAACATCAGGAAGTATGTAGCCCAGCATTGGGGCAAAAGCCAAGGACAACGGTATTTTGAAGGATTCAATCCCGGGTTTGTGCTGGGAAGCGCTATTGACCGGGATCTGGCTGAAAGTTTAGGCGTCCCTCAATTAAGCGTGACCTATCCCATTTCCAACAGAGTGGTTATGGATCGCGGTTATACAGGATATACAGGAGCTTTAAGATTAACCGAAGATATATTAAGTATTTTAATAAGCGGCAGATAAGGAGTAATAATATGAATTATATAAAAGAAAAAATACCTCCCATACGTGAAGACCGTTTAAAAGCCTGTATGGCTTTTGGCGGTTCTTGCTGTGATATTTCCCGTCAATCCAAACAAGGGTGTTTATATAACAATAACCGTAAATTTTCCCAAAGCCAGGGCTGTCAGCTTACTCTGAGCCTGGCTATACTAAACACGCTGCGGGATACGGTCATTATAGTTCACAGCCCCATAGGATGCGGGGCTAACCTGCTGGCCCAGGCGGGGGTATCCAAAGGCTTTCAGAAGCTGCGCGACCCTGGCGCTTTCGGATTACGCTGGATTAATACCAATCTGGACGAAGTGGACGTAGTGAACGGCGGCGAGGAAAAATTAAAGGCGGCGGTGCTGTA
>JAISWS010000174.1 GCA_031270725.1 Syntrophomonadaceae bacterium
ATCTGCATCGATAGCAGGATTATCTACAAATAGTTCATTGACTTCCACACCCAGAACGCTGGCAATCCTAGACAATATATCTGGTTGGGGATATTTGATGCCCCTCTCTATATTGCTAATAAAATTGATGGAAATATCTACTTTTTCGGCTAGATCAGCCTGTGAAAGACCTCTCTTTGCCCGTAGTATTTTGATATTCCTTCCTACTGTAGTCTTAATTGTCTGTCCATCCATGCCTCGTAACCTTTCTTATTTTTTATTAAATATTAGTTTGCCGGTATTGACAAAACACTATAAGGACAATAGTATATAATCCTAATAGGGCTATATTTGATTTTTGAAATGAAAAATAGAATAATATATAGATGAACATAAAAAAAAGACTGTTCAAGTGTATGAAAATACATACAAGTGAATAAGGGAACCATGATACTGCATGAAATAGACTTAATAAGGGGTACTGTAATCATAGAAGGCAATGGTACAGGTATTGACGGCATAACCGCTGAATATAATGGAGAAACATGTAATATCATTGACTATATAAACGACTATCTCGAAACCATATATATAGACGCTTACGAAGCGGCTATTGAAATGTATATTCACAAGTTATACAATAAAAACATACCGGAACATCAGGATTTTCAATATATTCCGCCGTACCTAAATAAAATGGCTTATAAAAAAGTGGTCTACCTTGATGATTACGCTTTATATGACAAAGTGATTAAAGACAGTATTGCCAGTTTTAAGGATATTACAGAAAATATTTTTAGCTTTATAGAAAAACTTAAAAAACAAAGGATGCCATGATATTACAGGAACTACCCACCGCCAACGGAACAATCATTATTCGTGGAAGCAACACCGGAATAAACGGTATAACTGCCGAAAAAGACGGCAACTCCCGGAACATTATAGATTTTCTTAACGAAATCCTCGAAGCCCTATATGTAGATTCCTACGAAGATGTTATAGATAAATACGAACAAAAACTAGAAACAGAAAACCTATTGGAATACTCCTTCCCCGATATATCCTATACACCTGTTTATCTAAACAAAATCATCTACGAAACCGCAACATACCCCGGCGACACCGATCTCTACAATGCGGTTATAACAGAGTACACAGCCGTTTTGGACGAAATTACCGCAAAAATACAGCTTTTTGATACTATGGTAAAAGAATGGTATGATTCAATAGCCAATGACCCTGAAAAAGGTAAATATGAAATATTTCAAGACCAATAGACAAATATAAATATGTTTGGTACATTAACAATATCAAACTTTATAAAGAGGTTAATATGAAAGCTAAACTTGAAACCACAGGAACCATTCTAAAAATTATAATGGTTGATTATGGTCTTAACATCCCAAAACTTGCAGAGTTGGTAAAAATAAGCGTACCTATTTTACATAATATAATAGCAGATAGAACTGCTATATCTCCATCTATAGCCCTCCGTTTTTCAAAACTATTCGGCACCAACCCCGAATACTGGCTTAACCTCCGCAACAAAGACCAAATGGCAAAATGCGCCGCAGACTCTAAATTCATGGCGGAACTTAAAACTATTACAAAAGCAATAAAGCCTGTTCCCGGCCAAAATCCGTCCGCCCCAAAAACCGTATCAAAAAAACTTCCCAAAAGCCCAGCAAAATCAACAGCAATAAAACCAGTAAAAAATCCGGTTAAAAAACCAACCGCTAAAACATCAAAAAAGATAATAACAACTAATATAAAACAACCAGAAATAAATCCGGTTATACCGGAAATTATTATAGAACAAACCCCTCCAAAACCGCAAATAAAAAAGCGTTATAAGAAGAAAACCGCAAAATAACACTCCCTGCGGACTGCATAATATTAATAAAGAGGGGGTAAGTCTCCCCCCTGGGCCGCACTTCGTTGCGTCCCACCCCCCACAGCGGGGTTTCACCCCGCAACGCCCCAATAATTTTATTCGCTAATACCCCCTTTGTCATGTCCCTTGCTTATCCGCCCGCAAAGCGGGCGCGCAAGGGCCACGCCAACCCTCCGGGCCGGGGGCCTACTCCCATTGAATATAGTAAACCTTTATTGGCTAAAACAATATAAAAAAACAATAAAAAACCAAAACACGCCAAATGCAGGGGGTAGGTTTTTGCCCAGAAGAAGTGAGGGCGAAAAACCTACCCCCTCCAGCCTTCGGCTGCCTTAAAAACACGGGGCCGTTTTGGGGTAGGTCGTTTTTCCCTCAAGCTCCCCGGTCTTAGTTATCTGGGATTATAATTTTTTTGGGGGTATACATAAATGTATACATTGGATTTTTCAGGTCAGTTAAAGGTATGTTACCAGGTAAAAGTACAATTCATTTTTAACCTGGGCAAACCGGCACTAGTTTCTACTGCCTTAAAAAAGGTAGACGCCGCAGCATTTTTAGTTTCTGCTGGGCTGCCTTTCGGTTCTGTACTCAAATATAGCCGCTATTTTTCATCAGAACAAGAAGCGGCGCAGTACATTACTCTTCTACATGCAGTTTATAAAAACCGCATTATTTCACAACCAGCCAATCCTAACGGCCAGCTCTCATTATTTTAAGGGGTATTAAAATGAATTATTTTGAACAATGCCAATCAATTGAAGAAGCAAAAAAGCTTTACAGGTCATTACTTATGAAATACCATCCAGACCATGCAGGCCCGGAAGGAGAAACCATTACTAAGGATATAATAGCACAGTTTAACGTATTCTTAAACAGCTTTATGTCCAATTCGTTCAAATCCTATTATGAGGATAAAGAATGGAAACCAAAGGAAGAAGTTGTTACTCCCTTCCAGGAAATATTAAAAAAGATCATTAACCTAGATTGCGAAATAGAAATCATAGGGTATTGGATCTACTGTTTTAATTCCAAGGAAGTAAAAGAACAGTTAAAAGAATTAGGTTTTTGGTTCTCCGGTAAACATAAAGCCTGGATATATTCTGGCAAGGCCAAAAATTTTAGGGCGGGGAAAGAAACACTAGACGAAATCAGGGCAAAGAAAGGCAGCCAAAAAGTTGAAAAAGAAGAAAAGGGAAACTACCCAATAAAAACCGCAGTATAAGTTAAAAAAAGCCGTCCGGTTGTAACGCTGGACGGCTTTTTTTTTTATTTAATTATTAACTGCTACTACCGCCGGATGCTGACTTTGTTTTGAGGACTACAATATTTCCCCCAGGCCGTGTAACTAGAAACCCATCCCGTTTACGGAACCGAAGAAACAGCTCCCCATACTGCATACTTTCAGTTGTTGCGTCAAATTTCTTAATTTCGATACCCCGCCTGTTGCCATGCTGGATGCGCTTCGGATTCATAAAGACTGCAAAGGTTTCATTTGCATTTATATCAGTTATTTGTGGCATAATAGAAACCTCATAATATGGGTACAAGTCTAGTTTCCCCGGCATGGCTTCCGTAGGCCGCCGCCATATTGGACGGCCTTCAGAATCTTCGATATTCGCTACATGGTTTAGCACTGTCTCATTGAGGAACCAGGCGCAGTCTTTTCGTTCTTCCGCAGGAACTTTATAAACAGCGTCCCTAAAGTCCTTCCAGGTCAACGACCTAATATCAGCGCTTCCAAGGGACAGAGTTTTGACTCCCTCCGCTTCCATAGCTCCGGTAAAGGGATCTTCCTTTGCGAGGATGCATTGACGGTCAAATTCTTGGCCGTAACATTCTACAAACTCATCCATGAACATCGTCCCAAGGTCTGTAAATACATCCTCTTCAAATTCATCATACCATGGTATATACCCAGCAAGGGTATAGGCTTTTAGTTCCACACGTTCAACACTGTTAGGTTTACTTCCGGTTATCTGCTGTCCGTAAGCTGTTAACCAATGAAGCTGGACCCCGCCTCGTTCTCTGGTAGGGAGGAAAATTGACGGCCCCATCATCGGGCGATGCCTGACCAGATTCATCATAACACTTTTTTTGGCCGCAGACTGTATAATTTCAGTTTCAAAAACTGGATTAATCAGATACTGGTCATTTGCTGCCATGTTCCCCATCGGTTCACCCAGTACGGCTTTATCAATCTTCCAGCCTTTATCTCCCCAGGTTACATCTTTAGGATTCGTCCAGTTATCCGCTTTAAGGTTAGGGGAAAAAGACAAATCCGCTAAAGCTTTGTAATTCCCCGCCCAGGCTGCTACAATCCCCTTGCCAAGATTGTATAGCAATTCACGCCTGGATAACTCAAGGGGATAAGCCGCCTTCCCTTTTAGTTCATCTCTTAAACTTTTTACGGTACTTTTCAACGCTTCCACTTCAGCGCTTTCCTGTACCGTAACCGTCTCAAGGGTTTTTACTATACCCTCAAGAATTACCTCTTTTTCTTGAAAATACGCCGTTGCAGTTTCCGAATTAGTGAAACCTGTCAACTCGATCTTCTTCATTGCCGCCAGTTTTTTCTTAACGGCTTCTAGTTCCTCGTTACCCATTGTAACCCCTTATAAAGTATGTATAATGTTTCCCCAAAAAGAGGAGAAACTAGTATCCTGTTTTGTATCTGTTTTAACCGCTTCTATGGATTTTGCCAAAGCCCATGGATTAGCCGGAACATTGCATATTGAAAATTCTAATAATTCCTGTTTTCGAAATATCAGAGCAGTACCGTCTTGAGCGGTTTCTTTATCCGGTAGTTCAACCACGATAACCCGGAATCCTACTGAACCGGCCCGGATGACCCCGGCTTTTACTCTCTGCCCTATACTCCAGCCGAATTGGTCATATTCCTTGCTGTTAAAGTACACCAGTCCGTTTAGGCCCTTGTCATCTACATTTAGTTTCTCGATTTTACCAATAGCGGGAATGTCGTACCTGTGCGCCCACTCCACCACAGGATTGTCCATGTACCGCCTGAAATCCCACCCCGCCGGATCAATCCGTTCCCCGCAGCGGTCCAAGTCATACGTTGAAAGCGTCCAGGGCTGCCCCTCTTCGGCTTTTGCATCCGCCTCCAGCCGGAAGGGAACCGGAGCGATGAGCTCCACATCTCCGTTAATCTTCTGCGGTCCGATAGCACCTCTTTTTACCCCAAGGAAATCGAGCAAAACTCCGGTGTTATCGGCCCGGTATTCCCCTTTTTTCGTTCTAATCAGCATTGTTAAAAAAACTCCTTTCAATTTTCTTTTTAGCCGCAGCCCATGCAGGAAGCGGACTATTGAAATGTTCTCTATCATGGAATACTAGATCTTTTTCTGTTACCAGTTTCAGAGAAAACGCTACTTTTACTAATTCTTCCCTGTTTTTCACATGGAAAATATTATATAAATCCCGTAGATGCCAATTCACGGTACGCCTGGAAATTTGAAGCGTATCACCTATATTTTCAGGAATATAACCGTTACATATCATAATGAGTACCTCCATTTGCCTTTTAGTAACATCGTCATAAGTTTCAGGCCATTCAGAGAAATCATCCATCAATTTTTGTACTTGTGGGGCAATGTATTCTTTACCATTCCGAACCTCTTGTAATCCCTGGTGGAATTCTTCATAACCTTCTAAAAGGTTTACATAACTTTTTACGCCATGCCATATAAACCAAACAGCCAAATCATCAGGGAAATCACTAGTATTTAATGCCGCAATAGTTAAATCGGGGAATAACTTTAATAGACGCCCCGTCATGTAGGGAGTACCGGCTTTATAGAAACCACTTCCCACCAGTACCAAAGATGGCTTTTTTTCATTAATCAGCATGTTAAGGCTGTCCTTTTCTTCACTGGTAACGTCAACATTTTCAAAACCCAATGATTCAAGCCGCCTTTTTATGTAAGGGAATAATTTTATTGCTCTGCTAATCATTAGCGTACCTCCGGGGTGCATTTATTGGCCCTCCCCTGTAACAGCAACTAGGTTTTTTGGACAATACCATTTATCGCCCCAAGGTTTTATTTCTTTGCCCCGTTCTTTTAATACGTCATTTATTGTTTTTAACCCTGCGTTAATTTCCGCTATATCTCGCTTACTCTGCGAATCTTCGCTATCTTGCAATTCGGGAATATCACGCAAATCAAAGACGCCGCTCTCTTTTAAGCCGAATTTCATAAAAAACTGGCTTTCAAGGATTTGTTCAAAATGCCGGAGTATGGGGATTAAAGTGTATTGCCAAAAGGCTGAATGTTGCTCTGCTGTGTCCTTACCAGAAAGGAAAGCAGATTTGTCGCTAATATTGGCTACCCTTGGCGGTATGCCATATTTTGCTAAAATTGTATAAAGATTCCACCGTTTTAGTTCAAACAGTTTTACTACTTCAGGGGTAAAAGACAGAGCTTCAAAACTAGTTCCTTTGCCAAGAACCGCAATCTTCCGCCCTGTTTTCACTGCCCCATATTTATTTTCCCAACGGCGTTCAAGCTGGTCTGCTTCTTCGGGCCTTAAAGTTTGCTCTGTTTTTAATATACCCTGGGGAACGGCGTTATTTTTTAGTAACTGGGAATTAGCTTTATTTGCAAAATAATCCTGTTCTAGTTCAAGTGCAAGGGAAACCAGCGGATTAACACCTCTAACTTGGTTCCATGGATTCCATTCCCTGAAATGGACGATCTCATCATGGAAAATAGGTATTACCTCAATTCCGGTATAGTAAAACCAGCGCCGCCTGTTATGTTTTATGGTGTCGTTAAAATCCCCAATAATGTTTCCCTCATGTCGGATTTTCCGGGGATTTAGTAGGTAGATCTCTGTAGGCAGCCCCCCGCTATAATCAGGACCAAACCACCAAAACGCTTCGCCTTCAAGATGCCACCATGCGGCGGTTTCTTTCCAAAGATCGAAACGGCTTAAAAATGGATTCGGTCTTCTGAACAAATCGAAAAGGGGGCCGGTTACGACATCGTTCCCCCCTTTCTTTATTGTAAAATCTGCCCTTGCCAGATTACGGATTAGGATATTTACCGCAATGTTGACCCAGGCATTTAATAAATAACTATCCCCTAAAGGATTTATATTTGTAAATATATTGAAATTTTCAATGTCTGTGTACACATTTTCAGAAAAAAAACTATTTTTTTGCACTTTTTTTATAAAACGCTCTGGTAAAAGGCGGCTAAGTATACTCATTGGAATACAACTCCCTGCTGGACACTAGAAAATACAGCGTACCGTAAAGCATCCATATAATGATAATTAACTTTTACTATTTCACCTGCCTCGTTCCGGCAGTAGTCCCAAATCTCCGAAAGTACACCGTTGCATGTTCCACAGACAAAAAATTGTTTACGCTCCATTTTAGCGCAAATATAATCTATCCCGCTTTCAACCGAATTATTAGCTTTCAACCCTCCGGTTATTTCCTGTATCCGTTCACCTCCGGCGGGATCACAGTAAACAGGACAACTAGGACCGCTTTCACAAGTAAGCCAGCCCCTAGCTGTTAGTTCCTCGTTAAAAGACTGGGTAGTCATATTAAAAGCGCCGTAATCATTCAGGACATATATACAGTCCCTAAACCAGCCTATTTTTACAAAAGTAATATTAAGACCAAAATCCTGCCCTGCGGCGTAGCAATCAAACTCTATAGGCAAATCTGCCTTATTAATTATCATTTTTTCGTCAAACTTGTCGTAGATTACGCCTTCTGCTTTTACCCATAAACCATCCCGGAACCTCGCTTTTTGTTTCTCTGGCAGCACATCTAAAATATCAGAAATATAGTCTTCCGGTAGGTTTACTTTGTTATCTTCAGGGTTCAGCATCATGGATTGGTATAATTCAGGTTTTTCTAAAGATTCCCCGGTTAAAAATGTCTTTTTCAGGACAAAGATTTTATAGGCCCAATGAAGCGGCGACCCGGGGTTACAATCATACATAAACAAATTCCGGCAACCTGGAATCCGCATAGCCAGCCGGGAATAAGCGGTAGTTACAGCGGCGTAGGATAATTGGCTAATCTCGTTGAAGTAAATCGTGTTGTACTCATGCCCTAATATCTTGTCTGCCTGTTCCCGGTCTCCCAGACCGCCAATCCATATTTCAGAACCATTATACATTGTTACCATGCTTTCATGCGCAAGGTAGGTATAACCGTTTATCCCGATGGTTCTATCAAGCCAGGGTAGAAGTGTTTCCCGCATAACCGAAGAACGAGCGTCTTTTGCTCTATAACGGCATATCAAATGGCGGGAACCAGCAAAACGTATAGAGCGGTAGATAACAGCCATTACCAATACGGTAGTCTTGCCGCTACGGCTTCCTCCAAAAAGTAAAATATGTTTAGCTCCGGTTTTCAAAAGCCTAAGAGCTTTATTCTGTATCGCCGTGGGCTTAAACAGTAATTCAGTTTTCAACATTCCCTCCTAATGCTTAAAGCCCGTTGAATTCAGGGGAAAAGTTTATTTCCCCTTGTTTCGGTTCATTCCTGCCGTCATGTACAGCCAGCTCCGCTGTTTCTCTGTCAGCCCGGATGACTGTCTCAACCCATTCTTTAACCGTACTTTGCGCTAATTCCGCAGGGTCCATCATATCTAGTTTTTTTCCCACAACAGCAAGCATTTTTCCGGTTATTTCCCGGTGTTTTTCCCCCTGGGCCTCAATGGTCTTGCGTAGTTCTGTCTGTTTCAGCTTTTCTGTGTAATTGTCATATTCAGCGGCCCTCTCCCTCCACCGGTAGGCTGTAGACCAGTTACGCCATACCCTGTACCGTTTATCTCGTTTAACAGCGTCAGGTTCCGCAGTTTCCACAGCTTTTCGGATATTCCGTTCAGGCCCATAATCCCGGAAGTAACAGAAGGCGGAGTAAGCCGCTCCGCTTTCGCCAGGCAGCCTTTCCCAGCTTTCAAAAGGCATAATTGCTGTTACCGCTTTTTTTATTGCCTTATCTATGTCCGTCATTTATGCACCTCCTCATTTTCTCCAGAGTTTGAACAACACTCTCCGGCAAATAAATCGTTTTGCTTATCCCCATCCGCAGAACTAGAACAATCTATACCGCCGCTGTTAATCCATTTTTCAATTTCCGATAATCTGAACCGGATAACTTTTCGTACTTTCAAGTAAGGAATATCCTTATTCAGCACATATTTGCGAATAGTCTGTGCTGCCAGTTTCAAGTACGCCGCCACTTCTTCAATGGTCATGTATGTTTCCAATGTGCGATCTCTTTCGTTCATGCTTAAATAATGCCAAAAAGGAATCAGGAAAAAACCCAGTAAAGTGTGCAATTTTCAGGAAATAGTAGAAAATGTATAAAAAAATCCCTGCCAGAGGGGCAGGGCAGGGATTATTGCAAGGTTTTAGTTATGCGTTTTTCAATGTTTCGCCGTTTTCACAGACAGGAATAGGAAAATTCAATAATGTACCAAGTAAAGGTGTTTCACTTGTAATAGCAACAGTTTCATTCGGCAAATTATGTACATCATCAAGTAAAGACTCTTGTACACTTTTTGCTCTAGCAAACTCTGCCGGATCAAAATGACAGTACCATTCCGTCATTCTATCAGACTTATGTCCGGTAATTGCCTGTGCTTGTGGTATAGTCAAACCGCCTTTTAAGAGTTCAGTATTAAAGAAATGCCTCCAGCCATGCAGATGCAAATGCCGTTCTGCTATTTCTTCCTTGCTTATCCCTATGTTCCGCAGCGCCTTATGGAAATCCTGGTACATTGTTTTCCGACAAATTGGTTTTATACCACCGTCAAGGGAAAATATAAATCCATCACCATTCATTCTTTTTAGTTCTTTTAATTCACTTAAAAAATTAGCAGGAAGCGGAATATTGTGTTTGTCCTTAGTTTTGGTGTCTCTGTAACCATATTCATCATTTTGTTTGCATAGATAAATATGATCATCATACACAAAACAGCCTTTTAACCCTAAAACTTCGCTTGACCTCATACCTGTCAAAGCCGCCAGTTTGTTAGCCGTATAGGAAATACGATCATTATCCCATATACGCTTCCAATCCTTTATAAACAAATTTTTGAATTCTTCAGGCGTTATGATCTTTATGTCTTTACGATCATTTAACAGGCGACCTATTTTTTCAGTTGGATCTTTTAACAAAATCTTTCGTTCAACTGCCTCAATTAGCATAGTTTTTAATGTACCAAAGTACCCATTGATGGTTGTATTTTGATAATCATCTTCTATCAGGTCATCAAACCACGTTTCTACATCATCTTTAGTTATTTTATTAAGGGGCATATCACCGAAATACGGTAAAAGCTGGTTTTTCAGGTTTTTACGGTTATTATTAGCATAAGCCTCCGTTAAACTGTACCGTTTACGGCGTTTTTTCAGGTAAGCGCAGGTTTCCCATTCCCACCACCCTTGAGCATATTCGGCAAAGGTAGGCATAAATCCTTTATTGGGTATCAATTTCCCCTCCCGCATCAGCTTATCACAGACAAGCCTAGCGGCAGTTATAGTTGTCTGTCCGGTAGACCACCCGCCTTTCCTAGTATTGTCCTCATCCCATGCATAGTAATATACTGCCTTTTTCCCAGAAGGTAGTACCCGCCAATAAAGTGTGTAGTTATTATGAATTTTCATAGTAACCTCCCATTTTGGGAATATGATGTCATTCTAATAAACACCTTTTTCCCTAGTTTTAAGCAAACTGAATCAGCAACGCTAATTCCTTATGGGATAAGAAGTTACAGAAAGGAATGTATTTATAAACCCAGTAAAGTGTGTTACTTTCCGATTTTCGCATACAGCCGGAACGTTAGGCGCAATAATTTTTGAAATTTATGCAAAAAATTTTAAAAAATGGTTGACATAATATAAAATTGCCGATATTATAGGAATATGGAGGAACGAAATGGAAAACAAAGAAATTTATA
>JAISWS010000029.1 GCA_031270725.1 Syntrophomonadaceae bacterium
ACTCGAAACGCTTCCAAATTCGATGGCCTCCGATTTGGAATCCCTGCTCCCTTGGAGCAAGTCTCTGCCGGAGCACTGCCGTGTTTGACCTCGTGTTATCACAATATAGATCGTATCACTAAATACTAAGCGATAAAAGGCGTTCCCTTATTTGACGCTTACATATGTGCGAGAATTTTCAGAGGCAAATTCACAAAAAAACCTTGGCGATTTTCACCAAAGTTTTTTGTTTACGCTTTATAATTTATATTTAGCTTTTATATAAACTAAACCGCTTTTAATTTATCTGGTTTTAAGCTCATACCATAAAGGGCTGGCCACGCATATGGACGAATAGCCTCCGATCACGAACCCTATCAGCATAGCCAATACCATAGACTGCAAATTCAGACCGCCCAGAAACAGCAAAGCCAGCAAAGGGAAAATAACAGTCAGCAAGGTGTTCACTGACCGGGCGAACGACTGCCCTACGCTGCGGTTGACCAGGATGGCATAATCCTCTTTGCGGGTATTACGCAGGTTTTCCCTGACGCGGTCAAAAATCACGATAGTGTCATTGATAGAATACCCCACCACTGTTAATACGGCGGCGATAAAAGGAGTGTTTACTTCCCATTGGAATATGGAAAAAATTCCTATTACAATTAATACGTCGTGTAGTTCGGTGATGAAAGCCGATAAGCCAAAACGCCATTCAAAACGTATGGAAATATATATCAGCATGAGCACCGCCGCCAATAATACCGCCAGGATCGCCTTCTGTACCAGTTCTTTCCCTATGGCCGCTCCTACGGTTTCAGCACCCAGAAAAACCACCTCTCCGAAACGGTTAGCTAAATTACCCAATATTTCCTGGTTTTTAGCCTGATCTATTTCTTCCATGCGCATTATATACTGGTCTTCGCTGATTTGAATTTCAACATTATTAAGTCCGCTTTCCTGTAAAGCCGCGCGCACCGAAGCGGCGTCCGGCAGGCTGGCTATTTTTACGGTCAGGAGCGAGCCGCCCCGAAAATCAATGCCCAAATTCAATCCTCTGGTAAAGAGGGATATTAAGCAGGGAATCAACAATATTACCGATATGATGTAGAAAATTTTTCTGTTCTCTATTATTTTCATCGTCGTCTCTCCTTATACGCCGTACAGCTTGTTATTTTTCGCGAAATAGGAACTGCGTATCAGAGCGAAACGGGTAAATGTAAGCACTACCACAACGCTGGCTATTATTCCTATAGACAAGGTTACGGCAAAACCCTTTACCGGTCCGGTTCCTAAATACATCAAAACGAAAGCGGTAAGCAAGGTGGTAAGGTTGGCGTCGAAGATGGTCCAGAACGCCCGGTTAAAGCCGGCCTCTATTCCCGCCCGCAGGGTTTTTCCGTTACGCAGCTCGTCCTTGATGCGTTCATAAATGATTATATTCGCGTCCACCGCCATACCTATGGACAGGACAAAGCCGGCAATGCCCGGGAGCGTGAGTACCGACCCGAAGAACCACATACAGGCTAAAACTAAAATTACATATAAAATCAGGGATATGTCGGCTATAAAGCCTGGCAGCCTATAATATCCAATCATAAAAATAAGTACAGCGATCACGCCGACTAACGCCGCTTTAAGGCTTTTGGACAGCGAATCGGCGCCTAATGTCGGCCCCACCGACCTTTTCTCAGCCACGGTAAAGCTGACCGGCAAGGCTCCGGAACGGAGCAGAACCGCTAGGTTATTCGCCGTTTCAGCCGTAAAGGATCCGCTGATGACCGCCTGTCCGGTGTTTATGGCTTCGTTTACCGTCGGCGAGCTTATGAATTCACCGTCAATGACTATGTGGAGCGGCTTGCCCACGTTGGCGGCGGTAGCGGTAGCGAAAAGAGCCGTTCCTTCCGTGTCGAACTCTATATTCACTTCCGCGTCCCCCCGGGCGGAATTTACACGCGCCTGAGCGTCTTTCAAATGCTCACCGGTCAGCACTACTTGTCCGGTTTCATCCCAAAATTCCAGCTGAGCGGTATTTTTTAATATGTCAACAGCCGCTTCCGGGTCGCTTTCGCCCGCGATTTCCACTACCACCCTATCGTTACCCTGCGGATAAAGCAATGTCTCCTTTACCCCCAAACTATCGACGCGCGTACGTAAAATTCCCATAGCTTTGGTGATGGTATCCTGATTTATCGGCTGGCCTTCTTTTTCCACCGCCTGCAGAACCACCCTCAGTCCTCCGCTCAAATCCAGCCCCAGTTTAATATTGTTTACCAGCGGCTTATACATAAAATAGCCCAGAACCAATACGGCTACAGTCAAAATTGTAACTATCACAATACTGGAAGTTCTTCGCACCGTTTAAAACTCCTCTCAAAAATAATCGCAGCATCCGTTATGTAACATGAAACTAACGGCATAATTATTTCCCCGAACCGCTACTCCTCATTTTCCTTATAAGCAATCGCTTTTTTCAGAAATTCAACATCGTTTTCTTCTCCTACCCTGAGAACAATCGAATCGTCTTTGACCACTGAAACACGGCCTTTAATTCCGCCTATAGTCACAACTTTATCGCCTTTTTGCAGAGAGCTCAACAAATCAGCGTGTTTTTTATCCTGCCGCTTGCGCGGAAGAATTAAGAATAAATAAAATAATACCACAAACCCAATTACATAGATGATCATAATGTTCCAGTTGTCACCCATAAAACCAACTCCTCTTAATTAATATACGCATATTCTCATCATCAGCCGCCCGCTGTCCCGTTTTAAAGCAACAGACGGACATAATTTCGTTACGGCTTATATTCTAACATAAAATCATGATAGTATTGAGCAAATTCTTTATTTTTAATAGCCGTCCTTATATTTTCCATTAATTTAACTAAAAAATATACATTGTGAATGCTGAGCAAACGGTGTACCAGCAATTCTTCCGCTTTAAACAAATGTCTGATATAAGCGCGGCTGTAGTTCCTGCATACATAACAATCACAGCGCTCGTCCAGCGGGCTGAAATCATCGGCAAAAACCGCGTTCCGCACGGTTATGCGCCCTTTATGCGTATAAACGGATCCATGCCGGGCTAACCGCGTGGGTAAAACGCAGTCAAACATATCAATCCCGTTATAAACTCCTTCCAGCAAATCCTCCGGTGTGCCTACTCCCATTAAATAGCGTGGTTTATCCTCCGGCAGAAGGTTCGCGGTAAAGCACAGAATATTATACATCTCCTCTTTAGGTTCCCCTACGCTCAAACCGCCTATAGCATAACCCGGAAAATCCAGCTCTGTGATTTCCCTCGCGCTTTTTTCCCGTAAATCTTCATATATTCCGCCCTGTACAATACCAAAAAGTGCCTGATAAGGGCTGCGTTGCGCCTGTTTACAGCGCTGCGCCCATTTAGTCGTTCTCTCCAGAGCGGCAAGTACTTCCGGCCGGGCACACGGATAAGGCGAACATTCATCAAAACACATAATAATATCGGCTCCTAACCGCTCCTGGACGGCAACACTTTTTTCCGGAGTCAAAAAGTGGCTGGAGCCGTCTATGTGAGAGTTGAAAAGAACCCCTTCGTCGTTTATTTTACGCAGTTTACTCAGGCTGAATACCTGAAAACCGCCGCTGTCGGTTAAAATGCCCCGCCGCCAATTCATAAAACGGTGAAGTCCTTCCGCCTTTTCCACTAAATCAACTCCGGGCCGCAGATACAAATGATAGGCGTTAGCCAAAATAAGATTAACCCCCATCGCGTATAAATCTTCCGGCGTCAGCGCCTTCACGGTCGCCTGCGTCCCTACCGGCATAAAAACAGGCGTTTCTATGGAGCCGTGAGCGGTATAAATAACACCTGTACGAGCCTCCCCTTCTCCGTTCCATCCCGTTATTTTAAAATCAAACACATTATGACTCCCGGCGGTAATTTAGGTTATAGGCTGAAACATCAGCGCGTTAACGTATTCCGCCATATACTCTAGCATAAAAAACGCGGATTATCAACCGCGCCCTAAAATATTTTTTAATCCGCTTCCTTTCGCCCCGAGAATATAAATCACCGCAGACAAATGAGGAACCTCAGTGGTTCCTCATTGCTTGAAAAGGAAGAAGGAAAAAGGGAAAAAGAAAATAGAAACAAAAAAAGATGATGAGCTTAAAAATTATAAATTAGAGGAAAGCTGCTTGTACAGCATTTGCGCGATGCCTATGCTGCCGGTTTTACTGGCTTGCGCGGCGTATTCCTCAAATAACATGGATTCCCATATGTCAGTAGCCAGCCCGCGGTTTACCAAATCACTGTAAGAAACAGTAGCCCGCATAGCCTCCATCACTTTGTTAATAAACAAGGCTTCCAGCTGCTGGCAGGACTCCATGAGTTGCTTTTCGTTTTTTTCCTTATTGGCAGCCGCATCCCGCAGTATTTTTTCGAAATCCTTTTCCGGCATCAATTCCCGCGCTTTTAAGCCGCCGTTCATTATGGAATAGGGATCCGCCACCGTATTCATGTTATCTATTTTAATTGCCATTGGCATACCTCTTGAAAAATAATAATGTCACGCCATTGCTGATATTTTCAGTCGGTTACTTGTCTTTACCTGCGCAAATTAGCCGCCGTCTGAAGCATCTCATCAGACGACTGGATAACTTTGGAATTTATTTCGTAAGCGCGCTGGGCGGTTATCAGACCCACCATTTCTTCCACTACCTGCACATTGGACATTTCCAGATAACCTGCTTCCAAAGAGAGAGAATTATCGCCTTCCGGATCCCATTCCGCCGGGTCTCCGGAATTAGGGGTCGCCATATATAAGCTCCCGCCTATTTTTTCAAGTCCGGCCGGATTTATAAATTTAACTAATATGATTTGTCCGGCTTCTTGTATTTCATCGTCTCCCGGTATTTTATAAGTAACGGTACCATCCTTCCCAACCGTAGCGTCGTACGCGTCTTCCGGAAAAGTATCGGCGCCAACTACCGGATATCCGTCGGAGGTTACCAAAGTCCCTT
>JAISWS010000030.1 GCA_031270725.1 Syntrophomonadaceae bacterium
TTGAAATTATCCAGCGAAAAGAAATCTTCATATTCACCCAGCGCTTTGCGCAAATATAATTCCAGGGAAGCGTCGGCCCCTTCAAATTGAAAGCCCTGATTTTCTAAAATTTTTATTTCGTTGATAGCTTTTTGTTTTTTGCCTGCGTCCAAATCAAGGTCAATGTTAAATTCTTTCGCTTTAAATTCTATATTGGATAATCCGGCCAGCTCCGAAACTAATACTCTCCTTTTATTTCCTACCAGTTCAGGGGAAGTATGCTCATAAGTCGAAGAATCTTTTAACAAAGCGCTGACATGTATTCCTCCTTTATGGGCAAAAGCTCCGTAACCTACAAAAGGCTGGTGATTATGATGCGGCAAGTTTGCCAATTCACTTATATAATGGGATGTTTCAGTCAGATACCGCAAATGACCGGCGGGTAAAACCTGCCATCCCAATTTAAGCTCTAAAATAGGGATAACCGAACACAAATCAGCATTCCCGCATCTTTCTCCATAACCGTTTATAGTTCCCTGTATTTGTCCGCATCCTAACCTGGCAGCCAAAATAGCGTTGCTGACCGCGCAGTTACAATCATTGTGCGTATGGATACCCAGGGAAGCCGTCGTGAATTTTCTCACCTCAGAAACAGCTCTTTCTAATTCCCACGGCAAAGTTCCGCCGTTGGTATCGCATAAAACGACACAGTCAGCTCCTCCTCTGTATGCCGCTTGCAGTACTTCCAAAGCATAATCGGGATTATTTTTATAGCCGTCAAAAAAATGTTCGGCATCGAAAAATACTTCCATTCCCCGGTCTTTTAAATAAGAAATACTATCATATATCATATTCAGGTTCTCCTGGGCGGTAGTATTTAAAGCTTTTTCCACATGAAAATCCCAGCTTTTGCCAACCAAGGTGGCGGTTTCCGTTTCCGCTTCCAGTAGCGCCTGTAAATTAGAATCTTCCCGCACGGTTAATCCGGGCTTACGTGTTGAGCCAAACGCTGTTATGACCGAATTCCGCAATTCTTCACTTTTTATTTTTTTAAAAAATTCTATATCCTTAGGATTGCTGCCCGGCCAGCCTCCTTCAATGTAATTTATCCCTATATTATCAAGTTTACGGGCAATTTTAATTTTATCCTCCAAGGAAAAGGATATTCCTTCGAACTGAGACCCGTCCCTTAAAGTTGTATCATAAATTTTTATCCGCGTTTTTCTATCCCCAATTTCTTTCACCTCACGCTGATTAATATTTTTCATCGGACCGCCGTCAATATTTCACATATTTTGTTACCCATTTCCTCAGTATTAACCGTTTTTTTACCCGGTTCCTGCAGATCTGGAGTCCGGTAACCCTCAGTCAGCACCTGATTAACCGCCTGCTCAATCAGTTTTGCTTCCTTTTCCAAACGGAAAGAGTATCTTAACATCATAGCCACCGATAAGATAGTCGCCAAAGGGTTAGCTTTTTTCTGTCCGGCTATATCAGGAGCGCTGCCATGGGCCGGTTCGTACAAAGCCACTTCCCCTCCTATGGAAGCGCTCGGCAGCATTCCTATCGATCCGGTAAGCATTGACGCTTCGTCAGTCAATATATCACCAAACATGTTTTCCGTCACGATGACGTCAAACTGACGGGGATTTCTTATAAGCTGCATGGAGCAATTATCAACATACATGTGCGTAGTTTCCACATCCGGATATTCTTTAGCCAGCCCGGTTACAACCTCCCGCCAAAGCCTGGAAGATTCCAATACATTGGCCTTATCCACCGAACAGATCCTTTTACGGCGTCCCCGGGCCGCCTCATAAGCAAAACGCGCTATTCTTTCGATTTCTATGCTGGAATATTTTAGCAAATCACTGGCCTCAGGAATTCCTTCCGCGTTGAATCCACGTTTTTTTTCTCCGAAATAAATCCCGCCGGTCAGCTCACGAAGCACCAATATGTCTACCCCTCGCAACACCTCTTCTTTTAAAGTGGACGCTTGTATGAGATCCGGGAAAAGCATACAAGGCCGCAGGTTAGCATATAAAGCCAGTTCTTTCCTTAAAGGAAGCAGCGCTCCTATTTCCGGCCGTAAGTGAACCGGAAGGTTTTCATACTGCGGGCCACCTATAGCCCCTAATAAAACCGCGTCCGATTCCTTGCAAAGATTTAAGGTTTCATCCGGCAACGGATGGCCAACGGCATCGTAAGCCGCTCCTCCCACTAAAGCCTGCGTAAAAGAGAATTCATGCCCAAACCTGGCGCCGACAGCATTTAAGGCTTTTACCGCTTCCGGCACTATTTCTGTCCCGATACCGTCGCCGGGTAATACCGCTATTTTATACAATTATTATTCACCTCTTATTATGATTTATTGTCAGCCTTTGTCTATTAAATAGTTGATTAATCCGCCGTTATTTATTATCTCCTGCATAAAAGCGGGAAACGGTTCAGCTTTAAATTCTTCTCCGCTGCGCAGGTTATAAATGCGCCCGCTGGCCAGATCCACTTCCAGCTCATCACCGGCGGCAATGGAATCCACGGCTTCATCAGATTCCAGAATAGGTAATCCTATATTGATAGCGTTACGGTAAAAAATACGCGCGAAAGATTTAGCGATAACGCATGAAACTCCCGCGCCTTTAATGGCGATAGGAGCATGTTCCCTCGAAGACCCGCAACCAAAATTTTTGTCGGCTACAATAATGTCACCGGCCTTTACTTTAGCGGGGAACTGAGGATCAGCGTCCTCCATACAATGAGCGGCTAATTCTTTCGGGTCAATGGTATTCAAATACCGGGCCGGAATAATGGCGTCAGTATCCACGTCAGAGCCAAATTTATGCACTCGGCCTTTTATACTCAAAACGATCATCCTTTCTGAAAGGGCTATTTTAGGTTAAGTCTCCCATCTGAAAATCATTAACCATCTCCGTGCCAAATCCAAAATCTCCGTTTATTATCAGGCAACAGCTTCCGGAGGCGTAATACGTCCTGTAATAGCGCTGGCCGCCGCAACCGCCGGATTAGAAAGATATACTTCGCTTTCCGGATGGCCCATGCGTCCGACAAAGTTACGATTGGTAGTAGCGATTACTTTCTCTCCTTTAGCAAGTATCCCCATATGCCCGCCTAAGCAAGGGCCGCAAGTCGGTGTGCTGACGACCGCTCCGGCACTGACAAATGTTTCAATATAACCGTTGCGTAAGGCTTCCAGATATATATTCTGGGTTCCCGGCAATATAATAACCCGCAGCTGGGAATGAACTTTTTTCCCTTTTAATATTGAAGCGGCTACTGCTAAATCTTCTAAACGCCCATTAGTACAGGAGCCGATTACTACCTGGTCTACAGTTATATCCGCCGCCTGAGTAACCGGCCTTACATTTTCCGGACTATGCGGGAAAGCAACCACCGGCTCCATATTGCTCACATTATATTCTCTGGTTTCATAATACCGGGCGTCCGGATCGGAAGTAAATATTTTAAAAGGCTTTTGAGCCCGGTCGGACACATAATCCAGTGTTTTTTGATCCGGCTCGAATATCCCGTTTTTACCTCCGGCTTCAATAGCCATATTAGCCATGGTAAAGCGGGAATCCATAGATAATTGCTTTATTACTTCTCCGCTGAATTCCATCGACATGTACCTTGCGCCTTCCACCCCTATATCGCCTATCAGGTGCAGGATTAAATCCTTTCCGCTCACCCACTGCGGCAAAACGCCGTTAAACACAAAGCGGATGCTTTCCGGCACTTTGAACCACCCTTCCCCGGTAGCCATACCCGCAGCCATGTCGGTAGAACCGACGCCGGTAGAAAACGCTCCCAGCGCGCCGTAAGTACAAGTGTGAGAATCCGCTCCGATTATTAAATAACCCGGCAGCACCAAACCCTGCTCCGGCAGCAGGCAATGCTCAATGCCCATCCGCCCTACCTCAAAGTAATTTTTTATTTCATAGCGCCTGGCAAATTCTCTTAAAGTCTTGTTTTGCTCGGCTGATTTGATGTCTTTATTAGGGGTAAAATGATCCGGAACCAATACCACCCGTTCTTTATCAAACACCTGTTTTTTCCCTAACTTATTGAATTCCGGTATCGCTACCGGAGTAGTCACGTCATTGCCTAAAACCACATCCAGTTTGCAATTTATAAGTTGTCCCGGTTCAACAAATTCCAAGCCGGCATGATCAGCTAATATCTTCTGCGATATCGTCATACCCATATTTTTTTACCTCCCTAAATAAACGTGTAATTAACACTGTCTCCCTGCCGCGTAAATCCTGCCGCTTCATTCAGTAACTGCCCAGTAACGGCGTTATCCGTAGCCAAGCACCAAAGATTATTTCTCTTGATTTTGAACCGAGAGCTGATAGGAGTATTTATTGATAGCGTTAACGTAAGATTTTACGCTGGCCTCAATAACATCCGTACTCAAACCGCGCCCTGTAAAAATCTTTCCATCTATTTGGATATGGGAAACCACCTCTCCTAAAGCGTCTTTTCCCTCTCCTACCGCGTTCAGCTTATAATCCAGCATTTTACCGAAAATATCTGTTATCTTATCTACCGCGCGGCAGGCGGCCTCCACCGGCCCGTCCCCTATAGCGGCAGTTTCGAAACTCATGTTATTTATATCCAGTTTCACCGTAGCTGTAGGTATCATACCTGTCCCGCTGGAAATCTGCAAATACGAAAGAGTATACTTTTCCGGTACAGCAATACTTTGATCCCCAGCTAAGGCTTCTAAATCGGCCTGTGTAATTTCCTTTTTTTTATCGGCTAAATCCTTAAACTTAACAAAGGCCTGCGCCAATTCCTCATCCGATAAAGTGTAACCCATCTTCTCCAGGCGATCTTTCAGCGCATGCCGCCCTGAATGTTTTCCTAGGACCAGATTATCTTCGCTGACCCCAATTAATTTAGCGCTCATTATTTCGTAAGTTAAGCGGTTTTTCAAAACTCCGTCCTGATGAATGCCTGATTCGTGCAAAAAAGCGTTTTTCCCGACAATCGCTTTGTTGGCCGGCACACTGACGCCGGTCACGTTGCTGACTAAACGGCTGGTGCGGTATATTTCCCCATAATCAATAGCCGTTTCTTTTCCATAGTAATGCTTCCGGGTATATAAAGCCATTATTATTTCTTCCAAAGCGGCGTTGCCGGCTCTTTCGCCTATACCGTTTATCGTCCCTTCTATTTGGCGGGCGCCGTTCAGCAATCCGGCTAAAGAATTCGCTACCGCCATCCCCAGGTCATTATGGCAATGAACGCTGAATACAGCCTGTTCATGATTAGGAACCATACCAATCAGATTTCTGATAAATTCCCCATATTCTTCAGGAATAGCGTAACCTACCGTATCGGGAATATTAACAATTGTAGCGCCGGCTTCAATAACTCTGGCCACTACTTGAGCTAAGAATTCTATATCGCTTCTGGAAGCGTCTTCCGCTGAAAATTCTACATTCGGGCAAAGCCTTTTAGCGTGTTTTACCGCTGCCACCGCCGCCTCTGCAACCTGCTCTCTGGTTTTATTCAATTTATATCGCAGATGCAGATCCGAAGTCGCTAAAAATATGTGAATCAGCGCGTTTTCCGCTCCTTTTAACGCTTCCCAGGCACGGTCTATATCCGCTTTTTCCGCGCGGCACAACCCCGCGATGACCGGCCCTTTGACTTTATCGGCTATGGTTTTAACCGCTTCAAAATCACCGGCTGAGATAATGGGAAATCCGGCTTCGATAACATCAATTCCCAATCGTTTCAACTGGCCGGCAATTTCCAGCTTTTCCTTTACGCTTAAACTTATCCCCGGCGACTGTTCCCCATCTCTCAGAGTAGTATCGAACAAATATATTCTTTTATCTTTATTGTCCATACAACCCCCTCTTTCTATGGACGAAAATATTATACACAATCCCGCCATTCATCTGTTATTTCATAAAGACGGGATTTTTCGCTGAATACGGCAAATTTATTTATTTCCCCGCAGCCAAGTCATCATGCCGCGCAAATTGGCGCCTACTTTTTCAATCTGGTGTTCCCTGTTCACGCGCCGCATAGAATTAAATTCCGGTCTTCCGACTTGATTTTCCAGCAGCCAGCCTTTAGCAAACCTTCCTTCCTGGATTTCTTTTAAAGCCGCTGCCATAGCTTTTCTTGATTCCGCGCCGATAACTTTATTTCCTGTGCTATAGTCGCCCCATTCGGCCGTATCGCTGACGGAATAGCGCATGTTGCCCAATCCGCCTTCATATATTAAGTCAACTATCAATTTCAATTCATGCAGGCACTCGAAATAGGCGATTTCCGGCTGATATCCCGCGCCTACTAAAGTTTCAAATCCGGCTTTTATCAATTCGCTGACGCCTCCGCAAAGAACACACTGTTCACCGAAAAGGTCGGTTTCCGTTTCTTCTTTGAAAGTAGTTTCAATGACGCCGGCTTTAGTGCTGCCAATACCGCAAGCGTAGGCTAAAGCCAAATCATGCGCTTTTCCGGTATAATCCTGTTCCACCGCCAGTATTGCCGGCACCCCCGCGCCTTCTGTATAAACCCTGCGCACCAAATGCCCTGGGCTTTTAGGCGCTACCAGGAATACGTCTATGTCTTCCGGAGGAACGATCTGGCCATAATGAATATTAAAGCCGTGCGAAAACCCCAAAGCGTTTCCTTTTACCAGATAAGGCGCTATTTCATCTTTATAAACCCTCGCCTGCAGTTCGTCCGGCAGCAATATTTGTATGATATCAGCTTTTTTGGCAGCTTCGGATACCGTCAT
>JAISWS010000114.1 GCA_031270725.1 Syntrophomonadaceae bacterium
TTCACCTCCCCGTACTGTTTTCGCTGTTCAAGCCTCCTGTCCCTAAGCTCAATCTGATTTTACAGCTGCCATAACCCATGCGCAATGTGATGGAAACAATCGGAAGACATCGGAAACAATCGGAAAATATTTTTTAGAGAAAGAAAGCACAAAAAAATAAAAACCGCCGGCTTTTCGCTGACGGTAAGAGGAAAGCCGCATACACTATTGACAAAATATGGATAGTATGCTATTGTGTTAGTATAGACTAACCAATCTATAGTACCTACATAATTTACACATACAGTTTTATGCCCCCAGATTATTGTAAAATTCGCCTGTACTCTCTTAGAGGACGGGCGATGACGCAATGGTCTATTTTGAAGGAGGTATGGAAAAATGATACCTTTGTCGCAGATACGCCTGTTTCTTTTGTGGAAATCAAAAACAAGCAAATTTTAGAGAGTTATAAGGATTTTGTAACATCAGATGATATTTGCAATGTTGCGATGGCGTATCTTACAAAAGTGAAGAACAATAATTATTCAATGGCAATCCAGAGTTTAGCAAGAAAGGCATTATCTATTCTTTGTATATTTGTTCCTAATGCAACAAATATAGATATCTTAAGGCAAATAAGAGATATTGTTGCATCAAACAAATACGATAGAGAGGCTATTCATTCGGGCGATAGCTCCCTCTATTCACTATCTGAATTTTGCCAAAAAACTGCTGTAATATTGTCAGAAAAAATTAACGAACTTTTATAAATAAGGCTAAAACAGCGACATGTTTAAATACGCCCGGTCAAGGTCATCCTGCGCAATCCCCAAATACCGCCGGGTAGTTTCGTAGTTACTGTGATTTAAGATATCCATAATGACTACGGGCGAGACATTGCCGCTCGTCCATGCGTGATAGCCCCATGATTTCCGCAGACTGTGGCAGGCGACCTTTCCCGCGATTCCAATAGCGTCAACCGCCGCGCGGATTATGCGCCACGCTTGCACCCGGCTGATTGCTTTGCCGCCCTTGCGATTATTGGCAAACAAAAAAGCGCTCCGTCTGTATGGATGTAACAGACGGAGCGCTTTAATAATTTCCTTGTTTAATGCTATGGTTTTGGTCTTTTTGGTTTTCCGTTCCACAATGGTTACATGTGTGTGAAATTCTCCGCGCCCCTCATCATATACGTCGTCCCACCTAAGCCGAAGCAAATCGCTGATCCGCAAGGCCGTATATGCTCCTAAAACAACCAAGGCATAATTGCGGAGCTGCCCGCGCTTTAAAAAATATTCCGCTAATTGCCTGATTTGTTTCTTGTTTCTGATTGGTTCTGTCGCCGCCATAATATATAAGACCCCCTATTTCAAGATACGATACTATACCATATCTGAAAACAAGGAGCAACGTAACTGTTTGTCTAAGCTGTTACCATTCTAACCCATCTAAAACCCTTTGTCAACAACGAATTCCATGGTTTTAGGAATTTTCAAGAGTATTGTTCAGTACTAAAACCCGTGTAGAGTCTCGGTTAATAGAGATGAAATGTAACAATTTAGACAAAGTGTTACATTCGGAATACACACGGGGTAAATCGCACACGAACTTCGGGACAGGCCGTCCCGAAGTTGAAAGAGCAAATAAAAATTTTTAAAGGAGTCGATGAACATGAGGAAACAAATTCAAAAATTTGGGGCGGTATTGGCGGCGGTAGTTATATCGGCAATGCTTATTCCATTTACGGCTTTTGCGGAGGGCGGTGTGTCATCAGCCTATTATTACGATGCCGATACATACGAAATAATTGGTTTTTCAGAATTGCACGCAACAGAGGGCAATTTTGTTTTTGAAACGCCCGAAGGGAACACTCTAACTTTCAAAGGACAGTATGAATTTTTGTATAAGGATGGCAGTAGTGATTATGTAGACTTTGGATTTTTTCATGCGATTTATATAACCGGCTTATCATCATTAGGAAAGTATACGTTGAAATCCTGCCCAGTACCTAACGGCTATGAAGTTAAAAAGATTGTTTTTAGAGACCTTAACCTTAAGTGGAGGGAAGATGGTGGTTTTACGGTAACACGAGCACAAGATTATTGGGAAGTATTTATTGAGATTTATGTTAGAAAATCTACTTTTACCACCCCTGTGAAAAATCAAACTGCCGAAAACACAAAAATGAGCATTGACAGAGAAGCTCTGCGCATCAGCGGCATTAGCGAATCTACAACCTTTGAGGCTTTTTGCGCAATGCTCGAAAACGATGCTTCTAATATTATGTTAAAAGATAAGAATGGAAATGAAATCAAAGCCGGTGAGCTTGTCGGCACAGGCGCAACGCTTTCGTCTTTGGATGTTGCAGGAAAACCGGCCGGCGATGTTTTTACCGTTCTCATTCAGGGCGACATTGACGGCAACGGAAAGGTCACGGCCTCCGACGCCCGCACGGCGCTGCGCGCTTCGGCGAGGCTGGAAACCCTTGGGGGTGTGTTTTATGACGCGGCAAATGTTCTGAATGACAATATCCTAACAGCCGCAGCCGCGCGGAAAATTTTAAGAGTTTCCGCAAAGCTGGAATCCTTTAGCTGACGATTGAATTTATGTGAAAAACGATAAAATCCTTTTTAATTTGCTATGCGCCGCCCTGATGTCAGCCATAGATCTTTTTATGCGGAGTTAAAGAAATAAGCAAATTTATTCTTAATGCAATGATACTTTGATTCTGCTACATCCTTATAAAAATGCAGATAAAAATACAACTTATTAAACATTGATAGAGTACACTTGCTTTTTTAATAAAAATTTAGAAAACGGAGGGGTTTTTGTGAAAGGTATCACAAAAAAAGTATTTCCATTTTATTGACATTTTTTTGGTGGTTGGTGTGGTGCCGTTTTTAGGATTAAATGGGTTTCGGCCAACGGCGAGTGCCGCAGCAGCACCAATAATGATCACGGCAATAACAGCGGGCTTTCGGTACGGTGTTGCCTTGGATCTCGATGGTATGCTTTGGGGGATATCTGGTGGTAGCGGTAATATATGGGGTGAACTCGGTAGAGGCGCAATAGGCTACATACTGTACAGCATTTTGATTTAAGAACAGGAATAGAATGAGAAAACCAGCCGAGGATATCTGATATAGAAACAATCGGTCGCGGGACAGGAGTATTTCAACCACACTTTCAAGAGGGTTATAACGGTTTCACCGTCTCTCACAAGTCCGCATAGTATATTTTCTCCGGCTTACAAAAATGCCCCCTGATTTACATACCAAAAACAACATAAAAGGAGTTTTTTATCAGAGAGAATTTTTATCTTAGCACATGTATTTTGTATGTGTAATCGAGGACGGTTTTCGTAAAATGCTATTGTCTATAACCACAAGCAGTGCTATAATTTTTATGTATATCGGATTGATATATAGCGTCATACAGCAGGATGAACGCAAACGAAATATCAACGCAAGAGAAAGGACACAGCT
>JAISWS010000071.1 GCA_031270725.1 Syntrophomonadaceae bacterium
GAACATTATATGCCGCTCTTTTAAACTTCTGTTTAAAAAATCGACCACAAATACCAGGTCAGGGTTAGCGGGAAATGATTTCAACGCTATGGCTTTTAATTTGTCTTTGTCATCTTCCCCCACCGTCAACTCTCCTTCCCTTTGAATATTGTATTAAACCTGCCCTGATATTACAAGAAACCTTATTGAACATTTTCGTCCCGCCGGTCTCCCCTCTCCCTCACTAAAAAGCGTTTTGAATTATCCAATCAATAATAATCCTGTACCGCATAAATCCCTTCAGGGTACCTTGCCCTGCCGCCTGACAGGTAGCTCTCCGGCAGGAATATAAAGCGACGGCGCTTCCAGTGACTTCGAAAATAGCATAAAAAATTTTCCCCGGCCGTCAATACAGAGCAAAGTGGCAAAGGAGGTGCTTATCCGGCCCCCTTTTTTAATAAACCGCTATGATTAATAATAGAAGCAATTTATACGAACCCCATAAAAAACCTGGCTAACCGTTCGCGTCCGCTTCACTGTTATGTTCAAAACTGCTTATGTTGACCGGCTTAAAAGGAGAAACGGTTGATATAGAATGCTTGTAAATCATCTGCTGCCTTTGCTGTTCTGATTCTATCACTACTGTGAAACTGTCAAAACCTCTTACCAGTCCTTTTATTTGAAAGCCATTGAGCAAAAAAACCGTAACCGGAATTTTTTCTTTTCTCAAATGATTCAAAAAAGCGTCCTGAAGATTGAGTTGGGCTTTTCCCATCATTTATCCCCCATTCTTATGTTAAGCAATAACCTTCGTGACATGTCTTATTTCTACGCGCTTATGGTATGTCCTTCCCACAGCCGATAAAATTTTCTGAAAATACTTTCCCGGTCATCACTATTATCTACATTTATCCATTGTATGCGTTTATCTTTTTTAAACCAGGTAAGCTGCCTTTTGGCATAATTTCTGGTTTCTTTTTTAACAGCGGCTACGGTTTCTTCATAGCCTGCCAGACCTTTGCAATAATACAGCGCCTGTTTATATCCTAAAGCATGCATCGCATTATTTTCCAAATCATAACCCCGCTCCATCAGGGCTAAAACTTCATCCAGCAATCCCTGCTCCAGCATACGGTCAACCCGGCGGTTAATCCGTTCGTAAAGTTCCCGGCGTTCCGCGTTCAATCCTATCGCCAGTAAATCGTAATTCATATCCGTTTTTTTCCGCTGTTTTGAAAAAGGTTTTCCCGTCAGCTCATAAACTTCTAAAGCCCGCACTATCCTTTTTTTATCTTTAGCGCTTATTTTAGACGCGTAATCAGGATCTGTTTTTAATAATTCCGCATAAACATCGTCTAAACCTTTATCCGAGATTATTTTTTCCCATTTGTGCCTGACGTCTTTTTTCTTTTCCAAACTGAAAAATTCATAATTATCAACCACCGCCTGGTAGTAAAGACCGGTTCCTCCCGCTAATACCGGAATTTTCCCCCGGCTGTTAATTTCCTCAATCAACTGCCTGGCCGCCTCCGCAAATTGAGCTACGCTATAATTTTCCCCGATATCCGCTATATCCAGCATATGATGTAAAACATTTTTTCTTTCCTCTGGTGTGAGCTTCCCTGAGCCTATGTCTAAACCCTTATATATCTGCATAGAATCACAGGATATTATTTCTCCGTTGAGTTTCTCCGCTATATCCACCGCCAAATATGATTTTCCCGTCGCGGTCGGTCCCACAACCGCTAATAATTTCAACATCTACTGCTCCTGAGCGCAAAACGCCCGTTTATTATTTTAATAATCACCAAAAATACTGCAATCATGCTTCCGATTATAATACCATAATTCCATAGGCAACCGGATTATTTTTGCTTCCCTGTAAATGAGTAAAGCCCAGCCTGTCGAACTCGCCGCTCCCGTTGCGTTCCTTAAAGACTACTTTTTTACGGGCAACCCTTAAGGCTTCGGCTATCGTTTCGGCGCTTACAGGGCCGTCATCGGCAACGGATCTCAATAAAAGCATATTTTTACTATCCCATAATGGCTTGCGGAACATAGGGTCAAAATAAACAATATCTGCCGAAGCGTCCGGCATACGGCGCAGATAATCGCAGTGGTTATCTCTGATCACCGTTATTCTCCGCATAGCTTCATTCAGCCAGTCCTGCCGGCTCGTGTACATTTTCATTCCCCATTTTACGACCTGAGCTATGGCGGGAGAAGTTTCCAAACCGCATATCTTGCCGTTAGGCAAAAAATAAGAGGCAACTATGGCGTCCGCTCCCAACCCCAGAGTACAATCCAAAAAAACGTCGCCGTCCTGAAAACAACAGGCTTTTGCCATAAGATCAGTTTGTCCCGTTTTCCGGAATGCCGTCAACCGGTTATAAGCCATGCCCGGATGAAAAAACCATTTTTCTTTTCCCAAATGCAGTATTGGCCCTTGCTGATGCCAAACCAGGACCGCTTCAGCTTTATACTCTTCCATCAAGCTTTCCAAACTCCGGTCTTCGCGCTTCACAAAAATAAATCCCCCGTCTTCGGCGAACTCTCGAGCCGGAGCGCTCATTCCCTGTTTTTTATATGACGTAGTGACAATAATTTTCATTTTTGCCTCTTAAAAACCCTATCCATCATATGGCGGTCCATCACCACCAAAGTTGGCCGGCCATGCGGACAATACCGGTAATCTTCCGTCGCCAGTAAATCATCCACCAATTGCTTTATTTCTTCGGCATTTAAGGCGGTTCCTCCTTTGAGCGCCTTTTTACAGGCCGACATAGCCAATGTATCTTTTATAAGTTCAAGGTCTTCGCTGCTTTTAAGCTCACATAACTGATTTAATAATTCTGTTTCCTGTCCTAAAGCGAAAGCCGGCGCCGTCCTGAGCAGCATGGAGGTCTCCCCCAGCGGTTCCAGATGAAAGCCTAAATCATTTAAAACATCCTGATGCGAAAGCAGCCAATTCATATACAAAGGATTGAAATGCAGCGCCAACGGTATCGCTAAATTTTGCCCCTCATTTTTATGGGCGGCCATTTTCTGCTTGAACCGCACATAGATAATCTTTTCATGCGCGGCGTGCTGATCTATAATCCATAAATCCCGCTCCTTTTCTACAATTATGTAGGTATTCATAATCTGTCCTAAAATTTTATAATCTTCTTCCGCCGAGGCCATTCCGAAAGCTAACTGTTCCGCCGTGAAATTTATTAAACCCCGCGTTTTAAATTCCTCGTCCGGGAAAAACTCCTGATTAAGGGGACTGTATAAATTTTCCTGCTTCTCAAAAACCCTGTTTTCAAGCGCTGTTTGCTCCGTCGGCGCATAAAAGCCGCCCGCCGCTTTGCCCGCCTTTCTTCCCCTGTCAGGTTTATCCCGGGGCATAACCGATAAATCCGGCATATAATCTAATCCGTTAAGCACGTTACTTATCACTCTGGATACCGCGGTAAAAACGTATCCCTCCTCTTTGAAACGCACTTCCATTTTTTGCGGGTGAATATTTACATCCACCACATTGGGCGGTAAATCTATATTTAAAATAACTATCGGCTGCTGCCTGGAAACCAGCAGGCTTTTATAGGCCTGGTCGATAGCTTTAAATAGCATAGGGCTTTTTACCGGGCGGCGGTTCACAAAAAATATTTGCTGACGGCGGTTTTTATGGACAAAGGAGGGTCTTGAAACCAAACCCTGCAAATTGCAGAGTCCTCCCGAAAAATCTACCGGCAGCATATTATTCGCATAATCCTCACCCCATAAAACCCTTACGACATCTGACAATTTACCGTTGCCGGGCGTCTTAAAATAACTCCTTTTGTTATTGGTAAATGTAAACGAAACTTCCGGCCTGGCCAAAGCGTATCTGCATATCAGAACATATACCTGGTTGCCTTCAGTAACCGCTGATTTCAAAAATTCTTTGCGAGCCGGCGTATTATAAAAAAGATCTTTTATTATTATTTTAGTCCCCTGCGGAAAAGGCGTATTTTCCTGACGCAGCAGTTTTCCCGCAGCCAATTCGGCTTTGACGCCGTTGCCTCCGGCTTGGCAGGTAGTAATCTCCACCCTGGACACAGCGGCTATACTGGGCAGGGCTTCGCCTCTAAACCCTAAAGTAGCGATATTCAAGAGGTCTTCTTCTTTGTTTATTTTGCTGGTAGCGTGGCGTAAAAAAGCTAAAGCCAGTTCTTTTTCATCTATGCCGGCGCCGTTATCTGAAACCTCGATCAAATCCCGTCCTCCTTCTGCAATATGCACTGTGACTTTGTCTGCGCCGGCGTCCAAAGCATTTTCCAGCAATTCCTTTACGACCGACGCCGGACGGTCCACCACTTCGCCGGCGGCAATTTTATCTATCAGCAAATCGTCTAAAAGCCTGATCATCGTCAATATACCTTCTCCTGAAGGAGTTTGACATTAAAAGCATGAAACTTGTCCCGGGGGTGATCCTGCAAATATATATAGTCGTATTTACCGGATTCAGCCATCTGCCGGTACAACTCCATTCCTTCCGCCTGACATTTTTCACAGGCGTATATAGGTATGTTCACCGCGTATATTTTATAATATGCGCCGTCGCTTTGACGGGCGGCGGAGGACAAACTTCTGTAACCCCCGCAATTTTGGCATAACCTCAAATTAAGCTTCTGTTCTTCGTGAATATAATCGGTATCATAAAAAATATTCCTGTTATATGAAAAGAAAGTTTGGCCGGTCTTTCTGTTATCCGCGACCTTTTCTTCCCGTGAACGGAAATTACGCAGCTGCGTTTTAACAATTCTGTCAAGACTGCCGGTTTCCCGCGCCGCCACGGATTGATTTTCCTTTTTATATCCCGGTTCCTGCAAATTAGAAAAATCAATGCCAGCCATCGCCATAATAATACCCATATTCACATAAGGCAAGGCGGTTTCTACCGAATATCCGCCCTCCAATACCGCAATATCAGGGGCCAGTTTTTGATTCAAAATCGCGTATCCCTGAGCGGTAAAATTCATATTAGCCAAAGGGTCGCTGAAATGATTGTCCTGACCGGCGGAATTTATTACCAGCTCCGGTTTGAATTCTTCCAGAACCGGCAAAACCAGATTGTCCAGTATATAATGAATGCCGTAGTCTCCTGTCCCCGGATCCAAAGGAATGTTTATGGTAGTGCCATAGGCCAGAGGCCCTCCTAATTCTTCCATAAAACCGGAACCGGGATAAAGCGTTCTGCCGTCCTGATGAAAAGATATGAATAAAATATCCGGATCATGGTAAAATATTTCCTGGGTGCCGTCTCCATGGTGAACATCGGTGTCTACTATGGCAATTTTTTTCAATCCATAATGCTGCCGCAAATATTCTACCATTATGGCTTCGTTGTTTATGTCACAGAACCCTCTGTTACCGTGGCTCACGGTCATAGCGTGATGTCCGGGCGGCCTGATAATGGCAAAAGCGTTTTTAACTTCCTTTCGCATAAAAGCGTCGGCTAAAACTAGAGCCGAGCCGGCTGATACCAAATGCGCTTTAGTTATTCTCGACTCCACATCCGGTACGCAAAAATGCGTCCTGGAAATATCTTTTTCCGTAGCCATCCGGGACTGATACTCTTTTATGCCGGGCAAATCCATTATTCCTTCTTCAAAAAGCTGATCCCTGGTATATAACAGACGTTCTTCCCTTTCCGGATGAGTAGGGGAAATAGCCCAGTCAAAAGCAGGGAAAAATAATATTCCGGTCGGTTTCATTTAATCACCCCCTGAAACTGCTCTACAAACCCCGGCGCAATCACTATCCCAATATCAAAAATTTTACCGGCCGTATCCCACCCCCGCACTATATTGAATTGTTCTTCCATGTAATACTGCGCCTGCGGTGTCATATGTGCTAGTCCCCTGTCCGCCGCCGCGTTTTTCAAACACTCCAGAGCTAAGGCTTTGGCTTTTTCCAGCCCAAAACGGCTGTTTTTTTCAATAACCCCGAAATGCCCCTGAGGGTTAACGGAATATTTTTGGCTTTGCGTATCAATATGAACTTCCACGGCAATGGTAGGCCGTACTAAAGCGGCTCCTAATCCGTTCGCCACCGGAGAGTATTTATGATACAGATAATCAATCCCCATATCTTTGGCCAGCAGGGGAATTATCGCTTCCGCCGCGGCGCCGATGCCTATTATACGCTGTAAGGTGAATTTCTTCCTGTTCACGACCTCCCATACTTTATAAGCCGGTTCCTGTTCCCACTCTCTAAACATCGCTGTAATTTCGGCGCGAAGCTTTAAAACCACCTGATCAGTAACGTTTCGGCTTACCTCCTGCACCGGCTTTCCCGACTGTTCTCCCAGGCGGCTTATTTTTTCGTACGACGCTGCCGCATTTCCTATCCCTAAATCAAAAGCCACATTAAAAGCGTCTATCACAGTCGGCCTGTCCCCGCCGAAACAAGCCGCCGGCCCGAGACGGTAAGCCCGGATCAATGGGTCACCGTCAGGGGACAAAACGCTGTCGCCGCCTAAAGGAACAGATTTAACCGCCAAAGAATTAATATGGGTGAAACGGCCGTCAATTTTGGCCCCTTTTGAAGCATATAGGGGCTTTCCTTCTATAAGCAGGGAAATATCGGCAGTGGTTCCTCCGATATCTAACACCACCGAGTTGACCGCTTCCCCAGCCAAAGCTAAAGCTCCCATATTGCCGGCAGCCGGACCTGAGAAGGCCGTTTCGCAAGGCTGTAAACGGCTGGCATCTAAAGTCATAGTCCCTCCGTCCGCTTTTAAAATTTCCACTCTTCCATTCCAATGGCGCTGTTTGAAAACAGTTTCAATTTCATCCGCAAAGCGGTTCCATTCTTTAAGAATCATCGCCGTATAAAAGGTCGTGACCGCCCGGCGGGGAAAATTTAAGCGGCAGGCTACTTCTGAGCTGATGTAAATATCAAGTTCCGGGAAATCGCTTTTGGCTATATTTTTAATCATAGTTTCCTGAATGTGGTTGCGGTTAGAAAACTTCCCCACTACCGCCGCTCTGTGGATTTGCCGTTTTGTTATCTCCCGCAGAACATCCCTTACTTCATCCTGGTCTATGTTTTCAATCTCGCGTCCCCGAAAATCCATAAAACCCCTGACAAAAAACGTATCCTCGCAAATATTGTATTCCCCGTAAGGCATACCATAGCCCGGTATCATTATCAGCGCGGTAGGCTCGCCCTGCCCGGTCGCCAGTAAATTGGTAATCAAGGTGGTACTCAGCACTACCCGTTCGATATCGTCTTTATCCACTTTCAGCAGCAGCTCATCCAAAGCCGACCACAGCGATTGTTTTATATTTCGCTCATCGGTGGGCTGCTTAACCCGGGCGATCACTTCTCCTTGCGCAAAGATGACGCCGTCGGTAAATGTTCCTCCAACATCAATTCCTAATAACATAAATTCACCTCCGTTTTATCAATTGTCTTTTGTCACGCTTAACTGCCATCTCCATAAAATATCCCACGCTTTTTTAGGGCTCACATCGTCCAGATTTATCTCCTTCAATTCATCTAAAATGTCAGAACTGCTATCATTCGCAAACAATAGCGGCTGAAAAAGCGCCGGTTTTTTCTGAGATCCGCGGAGCGGTTCCAGCATATCCAGTATTTCCTGGGCGCGGTTAATAACCCGCAGCGGTATACCGGCCAAACGGGCCACATAAATTCCATAACTTTTATCAGCCTGTCCGGACAATACTTTCTTTAAAAATATCACTTCATCTTCAGTTTCTTTTACCGAAACTGAAAGATTGAAAATACCGTATTTGCTTTGTGACAGCTCGGTCAGTTCATGGTAATGCGTGGCAAAAAGGGTTTTGGCTTTCAAATGATCCACAATGAACTCACTTACGGCTCGCGCCACGCTTAATCCGTCGTAAGTGCTGGTTCCTCGTCCTATTTCATCTAATATTATAAAGCTTTTTTTGGTAGCGTTATTTAAAATATTGGCTACTTCCATCATTTCCACCATAAATGTGCTTTGCCCGGCCGCTAAATCGTCGGCGGCGCCTATACGGGTAAAGACACGGTCAACAATTCCTACGCGCGCCTGCTTCACCGGAACAAAACCGCCTATTTGCGCCATAATTATGATAAGCGCGGTCTGCCGCATGAAAGTACTCTTGCCTCCCATATTGGGGCCGGTAATAATCCCGAATAAATAATCTTCCTCGTCCATAAACAGGTCGTTGGGAACAAATGAAATATTTTGCAAAGTTTTTTCCACCACCGGATGGCGGCCGTCTTTTATCTCCAGCACAGGGTCATTTGTCATCCGCGGACGTGTGTAATCGTTGCGGAAGGCAATTTCCGCCAAAGCGTAAAACACATCCAGTTTGGCTATCATAGCCGCCGCCGCCTGTAATCTTGATATGTATCCCGCCGCCTGTGTACATAAATCCAGAAAAATTTTATGCTCCAAAGCATGCAGTTTTTCTTTAGCTCCCAATATTTTATCCTCGTACCCTTTCAGCTCTTCATTGATATACCGCTCATTATTGGCTAAAGTTTGCTTGCGGTGGTAATCATGAGGAATATCGGCGGCGCTGCCGCGGCTCACTTCAACATAATATCCGAATACCCGGTTATAGCCGATTTTTAAGGACTTAATTCCGGTCCTCTGCTTTTCCCGCAGTTCAAAATTAACAAGCCATTGGCTTCCTTCCCTGCTTATTTTACGCAGCTCGTCAATGCCTTCATGATAGCCGTCTTTTATGATATCCCCCTCTTTCACGCTCAAAGGGGCTTCATCGGCAACCGCTCCATCTATCAATTGAAAAAGCTCCGTAACCGTATCCAGGTCTTTATATTTCACCAGTAAGTCCGATTTTACTGATGAAACCGCGTCTCGCAGCTCCGGTAAAACCCCCAGGCTCTGTTTAACGGCTAATAAATCCCTGGGAGTAGCCGTATGGCTTCCCAATCGTCCCGACAGTCTTTCCAGATCATAAAATCCGGGCAGGAGCTTTCCCAGGCGCTGCCTCAAAGTAATGTTTTCAAAAAGCTCCTCCACCGCGTCCTGCCTTTTTTTTATGGGGTTCAGTTCCTTCAAAGGCCTTTCCAGCCAATTTCTGAGCAAACGCTTGCCCATAGCCGTAGAACATCCGTCTAAAATGCTCAGCAAGGTCCCTTCTTTTTTCTGCTCGCGCAGATTAGCGGTTAATTCCAAATTCCTGCGGGTAGAATAGTCTATTTCCATAAAAGCTGAACCGGACACCGGAACCGGATAGCGCAGGTGCTGCCATTCGGACTTCTGCGTTTTTTTCAGAAAAGAGATTATCAGCGCCGCCGCTACCAGCCCACAGGTATAATCTTTCAGGCCCTGTTTTCCCTGAGAATCGGTTTTAAAAGTATCGCGTAATATTTGCGCCGCCTCATCCTCTGAAATAAACGGCAGCTGCGGCCTGCTGATTAACGTTTTACCGCCGACAGCCGTCATATCCTGCCATAGTGAAGGCGCGGAACTCCATTCCGTCACCAAACATTCCGCCGGGCTCAGCCTTTCCAACTCTTCTTTTAATAAAAATTCGGCCTTAGCCCCCGTAAATTCCTGAATTTTGAACTCTCCGGTGGAAACATCGGTATAAGCCAGCCCTATTATACCTGAATTTACTATCACCGCGGCCAGATAGCTGTTCCTATTATCGTCCAGCATGTTGTCGTCCAACACCGTTCCGGGAGTGATTACTCTGGTAACCTCCCGCCTCACCAATCCTTTAACTGAATGCGAATCTTCCTGTTGTTCGCAAATAGCTACCCGGTATCCGGCCGCGATCAGTTTCGCTATATAACCGCCCGCCGCGTGGTAAGGGACTCCGCACATGGGGATTTTTTTATCGCCTCCGCCGTCGCGGGCCGTCAGCACTATTTCCAATTCCCGGGCCGCTGTCTGCGCGTCGTCGAAAAACATTTCATAAAAATCTCCCAGGCGAAAAAATAAAACCGCGTCTTCATGCTGTTTTTTTATGTCCAAATACTGCTCAATCACCGGCGTATATGCTTTCAAACCTATGTCCCCCCGCAACAACGAAAAATACCTTTCGTCATTAGTGTTATCCTGAATATCGGCTGAACCCTCAGCCGTCTAAAAATCATGCTCATTTTCCCGGGGCGGATTCTCATCCTTATCTGTCCGTTTCAGTTTTCTAAAAGGCGTAAATTTATAATAATATTTGCCCGCCGCCGCCATTAATATCAGAATAACTATTAAATAGCCAACCGCGTTGATAAGATTATGAGTACGGATAAAATAATCTCCTAAAAAAACATAAATAACGGCCCAAAATAATTTACCAATAAAAGATGAAAAAAAATAAACGGGGGTTTTCACTTTACTGACCGCCGCCCCGATATTTATCAAAGGAGTGGGAACCACCGGTATAATACGGGCGGCCAGCAGCATCCAAAAAACTTTCCAATCCCCGTAACCTTCCAAATCAACGGTATAGCGTTTTTTTATGTGGTCCGTAAAGCGGCTGCCTATAAACAGTCTGGTAATAAAAAATAAAAATAACGCTCCAGCCATCGCCCCCACAAAAGCTAAAACCGTGCCTTCTGTTTTTCCGAAAATCATTCCGGCGGCGCCCGCCAGTATTAAATAGGGCATAAAAGGTACTATCGCTTGTATGAAAAATAATATAAACAGTGCCGTTTCGCCGTAATAACCAAAACTTTTAACATATATGATAACTGTATCCAGCTGGCTGAAATTTATTGTGTCCACTCTCCGCTGTAATATATTTTAGAAAAATGATTAACATACGTTAAATATTAATATATTTAACCCAAGTATGCCATCTCAATTTGAAGCCGGCGGGAAAACCTTCTCCAGCCAGGCAATGGTCAGATCATCGCGAATTTTTGTATGACCGGTAAAATGATGGTCTGCACGCTCAACTATAGCGCAAACCGCTTGCGGCAGATGATGTTTGAATTGCTCGACATTATCCGGAGATACCGTCTCATCCGCCCCGCCGTGAACCACTAAAACGGGTTTATCTTTTATAGCCGCAAGATATTCGCTCATGTCGTGGTTTTTTAAATCTTCCACTAACGAAAGCGGTATCTCATTTTCACCCTCGGACCGGGACTGCTGGTTTTCCCGCAATCCAAAAGTCTTGCTGAGCAGCAGCGGCGTAGACCAGAATACATAAGCGGCTGTTTCCGGGTTTTTAACAGCCGAAGCCGCCGCCGTGCTTCCGCCGAAACTTCTGCCCAGCAATATTACGGGTTTACTGTACCGCCTCTCCGCGTAACCGATAACGCAGCTCAGATCCTCCGTCTGCCGCGTTAAAGATATTTTGGAAAATTCCCCTTCGCTTCCGCCGCTGCCGGTAAAATCAAAAGCTAAAACCCCCATATTCAGCCG
>JAISWS010000074.1 GCA_031270725.1 Syntrophomonadaceae bacterium
TCGCTAAAAGTGAAAATGTTAAAACCATAGCTAAAAGCGTTTTTGGTTTTTCCGCACTATTTTTAGGATTAAATATCATGGGCACCGCTATGGAACCTTTAAAAGAGGTTCCAGTTTTCATTAACACGATAGCCAATATCGGCAATAACAGTGTTTTAGGAGTTTTGGTCGGCACCGGATTTACCATGCTGGTTCAAAGCAGCAGCGCCACCATAGGCGTTATGCAGGAGCTGGCCAATCAGGGGCTTATATCTTATCATCAATGCGTTCCTATTCTTTTCGGCGATAACATAGGCACCACTATAACCGCCCTTTTAGCCTCCATAGGAGCCAGCATAGCCGCCCGGCGTTCCGCCCTTACCCACTTTTTTTTCAACTTTATTGGTACGGTTGTTTTCCTGTTTCTTTTTAAGCTGGGCGTTTTCACCGCGATTGTAAGCTTTGCGACTGATAATATTTTGTTCATCCTGCCGGGGATCGAACAAAATTTCGCTTCTATGAATATAAAAATGCAAATCGCTCAAACCCACGCGGTGTTTAATATAACCAATACTATTGTCCAATTTCCTTTTATAGGCGGTTTAGCGCTGCTGGTAACCAAACTCATTCCTGACTCTAAGGAATTGCCGGAAATCCTGGCCTTAAAACCGCAATACCTGGATAAACGTTTTTTAAACAATCCTGCCGTAGCTTTAAGACAAGCCGCGCGCGAAGCAGTAAGGATGGGAAAGCTGAATATCAATGCTTTTGCCTACGCTACCGAATATTGGCACACCTATGACAAAATAGTGTTAGAACAGTCGCGGGCCAATGAAAGAGTCATTGATAATCTGGAAAAGGAAATAGCCGATTATATAGCCCTGGCGTCTAAAAAAGGCTTTAATGAAAAAGATTCGACCGACGCTTATACGCTGATGCGTTCTCTGCACGATATGGAGCGCATAGGCGATTTATGCGAAAATATTATTTATGAAGCCGATTACGCGCGGGACAATGGAGTCGCTTTTTCCGGCGAAGCCAAAAAAGAATTTGAATCCATGCTGAGTTTAACGAAAGAAACTATAGACATAACTGTCACAGCTTTGGAAAATAATGACATTAAGCTCTGCGAACAGATTTACAAAAATGAAGTTACTCTTGATAAAATGGAGCGGGCATTCCGCAAAGCCCATATCAACAGGCTTAATCAGGGAATATGCAACGGCAATAACGGCGCCGTATTTCTGGAATTGCTCGGTAATCTTGAACGCATAGGCGATCATTGTCAAAATATATCCCGCTATATATTAGGAGAAGATTAAAGAAATTATCATTTCGCTAACGTGCTGCTAGTTCCGCGCCGGCTGAATTTTTCAGGACTGGGATAACATATCCTCCAATATTTCTTTTCCCCATCGGAGGACGTCTTTTTTTGTGGCAGGATTGGCAAATAGTTCAGATTGAGCCAAAATCAGGCAATTTTTCAGATAATCATCAAAACTGTCATAAAGTTTGGTTATATGAGGACGTTCGTCATAATCGAAATAATAGATTTCTTTGGTTTCAGCATGGAAACACCAGATACCGCTGTCGTTGACACAGCCTCCGAAAGTTACCAGATAAGGGCAAACAGACTGGTCCGCTTCTGTTAAATCAGGGCCGAGCTGAGGAATGGCCGCCCAAAATCCCGCTAACCATTTAATATCATCCCATTCCTGCAATGTTTCACCGATGTCCGCAACCCCGAACTCCTGGTAAAAAATTTTCAGACTGGAGGGAAGAGAAGTCTGCAGCTCCGCTTCCAGGCGAACCGTCTCTTCCTCGGCCTTAGGCTGCGGCAATTCAGAGTTCCATTTTTCAGCTATCGCTTCCAATATGATCCTGGTTTTAGCCTGCCAGCCCTCTTCGCCTGTCTGCTTAATGAAAGGAATAATAATATCGTCTTTTTTTCGTATAGTCAGCATAACAATCCTTGTGTAAAATTTTTCCGCTGTCAGTAAAGCACCCCGCGCGGCTATTAAAAAGCGTGAAAATTATATGAATTTAACCGCGGTTCCATAAGCGATAACTTCCGCCGCCCCTTGCATCACCGCCGAAGTAGCGTAACGAATGTTCACTATGCCGTCGGCGTGTAAAGCGGCAGCCTCTTCCGTCATCCTTTTAGTCGCTAACGCCCGCGCTTCCATCATCATTTCGTTATAAGCCTTTAATTCTCCGCCGACTAAATTTTTTAAACCCTGGGTAATATCTCTGGCGATATTTCTTGTTTGAATGGTACTGCCCTTTACCAGACCTAAAGTTTGCAGCTCTTTCCCGGAAATGTAATCAGTATTTACTAAGATCATCGTATTCTCCACTCCTTATTTCTTTGATTCGTTCCGCCAGAACAAAAACACTCGCGCCGGCCAACACTGTGAACAGCGTGAAAATCAGCAGTTTAATCCCGATCGGAACGTCGGCGAACAATATAAATATTGCCAAGAACATAATATACAGTACCGTAATAACGGTAATCATTACCGGCAAGATTATTTTAGCGGCGTTTTTATTTTTCATTTTACAAATTGATTTCAGCTATTTTCACCTTTCAGGCGGTTTTTTCTTCAAAATTATATTCACATGATAGCAGAAACTTATGGCATATTCAAGTTGCTTTTTTTAAAGGTTTCCGTAATGCCGCGATAATCCGCTTTTACGAAACATTCCTTATGTCTGGCCCGCCTCGCGCAGCGATTTGTTCCCGGCCAGCAGCGGCCCCATTAGAAACGTAACGACGCCGGTTCCAATCAACAACCAGTCTATGGCGATTAAATCCCCGAGCGGCCCGAATACCAGCATACCCAAAGGCATCATTACGCTTGAAATCATAGACATAACGCTGAATACCCTTCCCATATAGTCAGCATCCACTTTAGATTGGAAAATAGCCATCATAGGAGTATTGAATAACGGCACAGTCAATCCCAGTACGCTCATGCAGCCCAGATAAAGCCAGAAATTTTCCAGCAAACCGAGCCCTATAGCTTCGATACCGAACAAAAGGGTCGCCGCTGACATGGAATATACGCGATTTTTAAAACCGCCCCATATGCCTATCAAAATACCGCCCAGCATCATCCCCACTGAAAAAACAATCTCCAGCGCGGTCAGTCGCCAGATTTCCATTCCAAAATCCCTCGTCACCTGCAACGGAGTGAGTAAAGCGCCGGGAGCCATCATAACGCTGAAAATGGCCATAAAAATCATCAGGCGCTTTATAAAGGGGCGCTGCTGAATATAAGCAAGCCCTTCTTTCATCTCCTGAAAATAATTTGCCGGCGTTGCATTTGTTTTTTCGCGCTTTACCAGGTTCGGAACTTTGACCAGGAAAAATAAAATGCCGACCCCGACCATAGCGGTTATAACATCGATAAACAGAATAATTTCGATAGGAGCTGCGTTAAGGATAGCGCCCGCGAGCATGGGGGAAGCCAATGTACACAGCGACTGGATACTGTTATTTATGCCATTAATCCTTGTCAGGTTATTTTCAGGCACTATTTGAGGAATCAAGGCGTTTACAGCCGGCATCTGCACTCCCTGGCCAAAACCGCGCACCGTAGCGCAAACGAATAAAAGACCGATATGCTCTACGCCTGATAACAATAAAAGCGCCATAAACAAAGTGACCAGCGCGATAACTGAATCGGAAATATTGATAAGTAATTTTCTGTTGTAGCGGTCCGCCCATACCCCGCCGAAAGGTGATATAAAGAACATGGGCAGCACAGCGGCAATCGTAAAAAGTGTCATAACCGAACCGGACTGGGTTTGCAGGGTCACATGCCACATGATAGCGTAACTTACCAGCATAGAGCCGAAAAAAGATAAACCCTGTCCGGCCAAAAAGAGTGCGGTGTTTTTCTTCCAGCATTTATCATCTGTTAGCGCCGCTTCTGATTCTGTCATTCCAATAAATGTCCTTTCCTAGCGTTATTATTTTGCCCCGTGTAAAATATTGACGGGTCTTTTTCTGGTTTTCAGCAAATTTTGGCGGCTATATTCTTTGTATAGCGCTGTTAATGTAAAGTTGGCTGGTATGCGGATTGGGGTCATTACTCTGTCCGCACCGCAACCGGAGTTAAAAACCTGCGCGGGTATCCGTTGATGAAATCTGGGCGGCTTTCGCCCTTGTCACACGCTTTTTATCATATCATAAACGCTCTGGTAAAAAAAGCTCTGCGGAAACCTGTTGTTTATATTTTGCCGGTTCCGGTTAAATTAATACTTATTTCTTCTGTATACGCCTCAATTTCCGGCAGCATTTTAAATTAGTTAACAAAGGAATTTATTTTTGGTAAAATTAATATGAAATTAATAAAAAGGAGTGAACATATATGTCTAATAATTTTGAGTTCATTGATTTTTCCAAAGACGGCGCGGTGGGAGTTATAACTTTAAATAAACCTGATACTTTCAATTTATTGAGTCATGAGCTTTTTTTTGAACTGGAAGACCTGCAAAAAGAAATTGAGAGCGACCAAAGTATCAGAGCGGTCGTCATTCGGGCGGCCGGGCGGCATTTTTCTTACGGTACCGATTTAAACGCACTTAAAGCGGTAAAGCCGGAAGAAGTCAGATACCTTTTAAACCGTAACCAGTCCATAATACACAGATGGCAGGAATGGCCCATTCCGGTCATAGCAGCGGTTCAGGGGCGCTGTTTCGGAGGCGCGGTAGAGCTCATTCTCAGCTGTGATATCCGCGTTATATCGGAAGACTGCGAACTAACTTTGCCGGAAGTAAGATTAGGGCTGTCTCCTGATTTAGGAGGTACAACTAAATTGACCAAGCTGGTCGGTATAGGGCAAGCCAAGCGAATGATTATGGCATGTGAAACCGTCAGCGCTACGGAAGCGTATCATATCGGCCTGGCTGAAATCGTGACCCCGGCCGGACAGTTAATGGAAAGAGCTATGGAATTGGCCCGAAAAATGGCCGGCTACCCGCCTTTATCCGTGAGATTCTCCAAATACGGCATCAATTTAGCGGCCGAAAGTAGTCTGAAAGCGGGCTTATGGTTCGAACAAGCGCAGTCGGCGGCCTGTTTCAGCAGCGAAGACATGGGGGAAGCTATAAGCGCTTTCAAAGAAAAGCGTCAGCCTATTTTTAAAGGCTGAATACTTGTAATACTGCTCTGCAATTAGCTCCGTTCGCCTGTGCCCCGAAAGGGTGCTTGTACCCGAAAGGGTGCTTGTGTCCCTAACGTGCATTAGCGTACAATTAAAATTTCAAAGCAAAAAAGTATGATAAAAAACACAAAAGAACTAATAAACAACCTTGATGCAGTGTATGCCCTGTTTCCGGAAGGGTGGAAAGAAAAAGCGAGGGAACCCGGAGCGCTAAAACGTGCAAGAAAGACTAAAGCGGCGGAAGATTTACTGATGCTTAACCTCTTATATCAAACAAACGGGAAGTCATTGGCTGTCGAAATCATCGGCGGAGCCGATGAGAATGGAATAAGCAGTAGCGTAGCAGGATAACAAAAAGTCCCTCCTTTGTTGTAAAATGTACTTGGTGTTGCAAGCCAAGACATGGAAACAACAACTGTTGGCAGCAATTTGCGAGGTGTCGGTAATAAGCAAGGGTCGTTTCCCCTCAACAACCGTAACACTCCTTTGGGAAACGTGAGCTTGTACAGCGAATTGCAGGTTGTTCTTGCTGTTTTGGCATCTTTGATTATTGCTTATCTGGGGGATTTTAATATCCTCTCGGATATTGGAACTCTCTCAGCTATCCGCGCCGATTCCCTAAGAAAAAGACTGCGTTCTATGGCTGGTTTTGTGAATAATACTACTTAATTGTACGCTAATGCCCTTTAAGGGTAAGCCGGTATTACAAATGCCCCTTTAAGGGCGGCAAAAGAGGCAAAGGCAATAGAGGCTTGAACGAAGAGAAAGCCAGCGCCTTTAGATGCTAGCCAGCAACAAACCATTATAGGGCTCATTCAAACCACCCGTTTGACGGGTGGTTCTGATTTTTTTATCTAATTGTAATAAATTTCAGTTATAATTGTGAAGGTTTTTTTCCCAGCGCATGATTTTTTCGAATAATTCGGGATTATACCTGTCGGTGTCAAGATAAAGGCGCGTATTGTCGTCAAATGTCAGGTCACAAACCCAAACTCTTCTGTTTCCGGCAAAAATTTTGCGTCCCTGAAAAAGGCCTCTTCTTCTGTATTCATAAGTTTTTATAGACTTTATTTCTTTATACAAGTAGGCGTATTTTTTAAAAAAGCTTTTTATTACCAGGCCTTTTTTATAAAGACGTATGTTATACGTACATTCATAAAAGTTCAGCAGGCCGTAATAAACAAAAATAATTATGATAAATACGATGAAAACCATCATATAATTACTGTTTGAGCCGCTGTACAAGCCGCTGCGTATATAATTACTCAGGATAGAGTAAGTTATAAGCAGCGCAAAGCTAATCAGAAAAATCCCTCCGCTCATATGTTTGGCTCTTTTGCTTTTAATTACGGATATTAACGGACCGTACACGGGTAATTCATTTCTCTCGTAATCGGACAGGTCTTTATCCGCCTGGGCTATAAAAAGCCTTTCCCTAACAGCTTCCAGTGAAATTTGCTTAAAATCTTTCTTAGCGTCGCCGCTCTGCTCATTTGATGAGTTACCGGCTTTAAAATCCGTATAATGCTTTTTTATTATAGTATATAAGATAACAGCTATAACCACTAAAGTTAAAGACCAGTATGCTATATCAATATTTATTATATTGTTTATATTATTAAAAATCTGCACTTAGTAAAAAATGCCTCCTTTTTTGAAAGTACAACTAAATAATACAATATTTTCAGCTTAAAAGACAAGGCGTCAATATTCTCCGTTCCGTTTTTGCCAAAGGAAGGTCTTTAAGAGACGTAAACGCGGCCTTAACGCCAAAGCTGAGCAAGGACGCTACTTGCTGATTGAGACGTAACCTGTCAAGCCCGCGTTACCAAAAGTCCCTCACGGCTTATTCGCGGCGTTTGTAAAAAGATGTCGATATTTACTAAACGGAATCGGCTCCGTTTTTTTGAATTTATTGATTATTTATGCTACTCTTACTTTGTACGTTTGAGATAAAACGCGTCCCGACTTTAAGACTTTGAAGAAAGCGTAATGGAAAAAGGGGTTGAAATTCCGGGATTCCCGCCGTCGGTGTCTTGCTGTGCTTTGTTATGCTAAGGCGATGCTTTTCAGGAATCTGTT